>SLIE01000174.1 GCA_007135795.1 Desulfobacterales bacterium | reverse complement strand
GGATGCGGTTTCAGGGTCAATTTTTCCGAAATTAACCGGGCGGCCGGATTGGATAATCAAGCCGTACAGACTGACCTGCTCCTGGGCAATAACGGTTTCCCTGCTTTTCTGCCATACCGGGTTAAAGTATGAATACCGGCACAACGATTTGCCCAGGGGCTCCAGCCAGGCGCTGTCAATATTGGCTACCGTGCGGGCGAACCGCCGTGATGTTTCAACAATTTCACCGGCAACAATCCATGATCCGCCACGATTGAACACGCCGGACCCCGGAAAAAGCATCGCCTCACGCTGGTTTGCGCCACGATACAGGTTCTTTTCTTTTTTCTCGGCGATATTGGCCAGAAAACCACTCAATATCGATTTGTGTATGGCTGTGTAGAGCATGGGGAATCCTTTGTTTTTCCCTTCGCTCATGCTTTCATCAACCGGGGGAGGCGTCTGGTTACCAGGAGACATGCCCGATTCTTCAATTATAGATCTGATCTGGTCATACACATCGATCCATTCCCGCATTCGCCGGAAGGAGATAAATGAATGGGCCGCAAACTGTTTCAACTGTTTTGCACTGACATTGTTAACCCCGTTTGCCGCCGGGTCGCCAAGCAGGGCACGCCATATATTATAGAGCGTTATGAAATCGGAGGCCGGATCCACGAACCGGGCATGCGCCTGGTTTGCCTGTGTTTCGCTTCCATCCGGGCGAATTCTCGGGTCGGGCACGGTTAAGGCCGCGGCAATCGTGCAGACAATCCAGAGCACATCATTTTTCCGTGCCTCTATCAGCATTCTGGACAATCTCGGGTCAAGGGGCATTTTGGCCATCATCCGGCCTTTTTGCGTAAGCCGGACCCCGGCGGGAGATGATTTTCCCTTTGCCGTCCCTTTCTCTATGGCATCCAGTTCATATAGAATATTAAACCCGTCGCGGATCTGCCTGGCGGGTGGCGGATCAACAAATTCAAAGTTCTCGATATCCCCCAGATTCAGGGCGATCATCCGCAGAATGACTTCCGCAAGGTTGGCCCGTAAGATTTCAGGAGGTGTATAAAGGGGTCGGGACTGATAATTTTCTTCAGAATAAAGCCTTATGCACACGCCGTTTTCCACCCGCCCGCAGCGTCCTTTTCGCTGATCCGCACTACTTCTTGAAATCGGGGAGATCGGCAGAGCGGTTGTCCGGGACGAGGGTATGTAATTGGATATACGGGCAAGGCCGGTATCAATTACGTATTTTATGCCGGGTATGGTAATGGATGTCTCCGCAATATTGGTGGCCACGATGATCTTGCGTCCGGCTGCCGGCTTGAACACCCGTGATTGGGCCGGCGCGGAAAGCCTTGCATAAAGCGGAAGCACAATCGTCCCAGGAGTTCGGTTTGCCTCCAGTATTTCACACGTTTCCCGAATATCCTGCTCTGTGGGCATAAATACCAATATATCGCCAAAGGGAGATTTTCTCATGATCCGTTCGACCGTTTGCACTGAATGATCAACGTATGAATAATCATTGCTGTCTTCGGTTAGACTCTCCGGGGGCATGTATTGCAAATCGACCGGGTAAGTCCGACCGGAGACATCAACCACGGGTGCGTTGAAAAACGCTTTTGAAAACTTTTCCGTGTCAATGGTCGCAGAAGTAATAATCAGCTTCAGATCCGGACGCTTTTTAAGGAGCTGCTTTATAATCCCCAGGAGAAAATCAATGTTAAGGCTTCTTTCATGGGCCTCATCCACAATGATCGTATCATATTCATTCAGGTATTTATCCGTCTGGGTTTCGGCAAGCAGTGTACCGTCCGTCACCATCTTGATAACGGTTTCCTCGCTGAGTTTGTCTGAAAACCGGATCTTGTATCCTACGCTTTGTCCTGCCTGCTGACCCATTTCTTCGGCAATCCGCCCGGCAACCGTAATGGCGGCAATTCTGCGGGGCTGGGTACAGGCAATCCGCCCCTCGATCCCGCGTCCCGCAGCCAGACAGAATTTCGGCAATTGCGTTGTTTTGCCGGACCCGGTTTCCCCGGCGACGATCACGACCTGGTTTTCAGACACAAGTTTGACGATCCGGTCTTTTTCATAGGATATGGGCAGATCCGGAATAGAAGTGGATTCTGGAAGACGGTTGATTCGCTTTTTCTTGATTCCGGCAGAGCGCTCAAGTCGGCGTTTCATCGCAATCAGCTTTTCCCTGGCGGGGGTATCGGGTTTTTTGCTTTTGAATTTTTTTCCAAGGAGCGCAAGTTCACGGGAGATCGCATGCCTGTCCCGGTGAAGTGCTTGCGGCAAAAGCGCTTCGACTGTTTGAAATAAATTGTCAGAATGTATTTTCGATGTCATAGAAAATCAAAACTTGTTTCGTAAAAAGGCATTTTACCAATAATATCGGAAAGCAAATATAATACATTGCCCCAACAAATCAAGGATCGCACAGGTTAACAAATCCTTTCCTTACAACCAAATGCATGTTATGTTTTAATCTAAATTCGAAATTGAAATTTACTTCAATAAAATTCCTAAAAATTAATTTGAAGTATTCGAAGACGGCCACGAAACAAGCATGTGATACTACATCATCACAGTTGGGTCTGAATATTTAGGCATAAATATTTACTACCCGAGCGAAGTGTACAACGGTAAGGGCGTCCACGGAAGTCACCTGGTTTCCTCCAAAACACCTTCGTGCAGGGTACCGGCTCTTATGACCTATCAAGCATTTCCGGAAAGATTTTTCCAAAGTGCTTACGACTGACAATGGCAAAGGGGCTTGTAAGCAAACATCAACCTGACATATATAACAGGTTTTTCGTTGAAAAAACATCCTGGTTTATTCATTGGTTTAATTATTACAGCCGGCCTGCTGCCGGTGCAGGGATTTGTTTCGACATGCTTTTCAAGCGAATTACAATCGAACATTCCCGCGGTTCAGAGCGCCGTGCAACGAATATGGTTTACCGGTACCGGTATCATATTCTTTTGCATGTTCCTTGCCATTCTTATTCTGGCAAGCCGCCTGACAAAAAAATCCCAGGAACTTATAACTGAAAAACAGCATCACTTCGTAACCACCGAGAAAGCCAAATACGCCGAACGCCTGAATCAT
>SLIE01000300.1 GCA_007135795.1 Desulfobacterales bacterium | reverse complement strand
TAACAAAATTCGGCGTAATTGTGATCAAGTCTTCACGTTACCGGAGCCTCGAGGCAAACCGCGAGGATGCATACCAAAGACTTTATCTGCTTATCAAAATGGCTACGGCTGAAACAAAAAAACGCAAACCTGTAAAGCCGAGTAGAACAGCCCGACAAAGACGCATGGATCAGAAAACAAAACACGGACGAACAAAGTCATTGCGGAAAAAAGTGAACGCTTCTGATTTCTGATCACCAAGTTGACAAAAAAAGAGGTTTTCATAGATCCTTTTTTTAGTTATTTTATTTTGCACAATTGCAAAATTTCAAATGATTGCTTTCCGAAAATCTGCGATAATACTTATAACTGATGGGTTGTATGAATAGTTGTGTGACAATATGGATAACAACTACACAATTATTCAGTGTCTAAACAACCGAGTCGGATTATCTCTGTCAGGCAAGGGGAAATTTATTTCTAACGAACAACTGATCAAGAGGATCATGAAATGCATAAGATTTTAAAGATAGTTGGAATCCTTGCGGTGGTGCTTGTTGCTGCGGTAGTTCTTCTGCTTGTCGTGGCAAACATTCTCATTACCCCCGAAAGGGTTCGCCAGGTCGTAATTCCCCGGGCCGAAGAACAACTGGGCAGACCGGTTTCCATCGGGGATATTAATGTGCGTCTTTTTTCGGGTATCGTGGTTTCGGATTTTGTCATCGGGGCCAAAGATGGTACGGGAGACTTCGTATCAGCGGAATCTCTGACGTTGCGATACCAAATCCTGCCCTTGCTGCGTCGCTCAGTCATCATCAATGAGGCGACTCTGAATTCACCGGCGATACGGGTTGAAAGATACAAAGATGGTACATTTAATTTCAGTGATCTTTTGGAGCCTGAAGAAAACGATTTGCCGCCCACGGATGAACCGGACGAACCGAACGACGAGCTTGCGATTGATCTGTTGGTAAAGGAGATATCGATCTCCAGAGGGAGGCTCATTTTTACGGATCACGTGGTTGAGCGTGAGTATCAATTGACTGATCTTGATTTGTCCGTTACCGAGTTTTCTCTGGACCATAGTTTTCCTTTTAATCTCTCCGCAAGATTAAATGATTCCCCGGTTTCCCTCAATGGAAGAGTCGACCCTGTTACAAATTATGTATCGCTCGGTTTACGCGTACAAAACCTGGATGTTGCCGCTTTTATGCCGTACGCGCCTGATGATTTTCCCGGAGAGTTGTCAGCCATGAAATTGAGCGTTGATATACAAGCGGATGTAACAGAACGATTAGTTGAGTCGTCCGGCCGTATATCCATGCGTGAAATTGATCTTCTTTTGGATGATATGCCTGATGATCCAATTGAGAATGCTGAAATTTCAATTGATTATGACATAATGGCGGATCTTGTTTCCGAAAACCTGAATATCTCCAAGGCGAATGTCAGCCTCAACGGGGTTATGCTTGCCGCATCCGGGGATATTTCATCTTATGGCACAGCGCCTGTTTTGAATATTACTGCCAGGTTGCCCATGATTGCGGTCTCTGATGTCATTGCCGCCGTACCGCAGAGTCTTGTCGAGCCAGTTGCAGAAATGCAACCGTCAGGACGCATCGGGGCGCAGTTCCACCTTACCGGTTCGGTGGATCAACCAGCGGGGCTCATCGAAAATGGTGAGATCACCATTGAAGACGTCAATATGGTCATAAGCGGCCTTGCCGCTGGAATAAACGGCAGCATCAGTGCTGCAAAAGACAGTGCCGCATCTGATAATCTTGTAATCACACTTGCCGGTGAACCCGTGCAGCTGAATTTTACTGCGGACAATCTCATGGGAGAGGTGATCAATATCACACACACCATTACCGCCGAGCGCCTTGATATTGACCAGTTGCTTGGTGCTTTGGATGAACCGGAGCCAGCCCCTGAGCCGCAACCTTTTGAGGAGGCTGTCGCCGAAGAACCGGGTCCATTTGATTTCCCATTGAATGTAACCGGTGCTGTGCGCGTTGCAAATGCTGTTTACCAGGGATTGGCCATTACGGATTTTGATCTTCGATATCACCTTGTGGACAATGTGTTAACAGTCGATCGCCTTCATGGGAACATGGCCGATGGAACGATTTCTGGAACGGCAAGGGTCGAGCTCAACCGAAAACCGGTTGTTTATACGGCGAATCTTTCGGTGCAGGAAACCCGGGTGGAAGGTATTTTTGGCCCGCTGGTTCCCGTGGTGGCGGATATTATAGCCGGAACGTTGTTTTTTGATGCCGACATCGCTGGGATCGGGACAAGTTTTGATGTTATCCGGGAAACACTGACATCTCAAGCCGATATAAAAATAGCAAATGGCCGGTTGTCCGGGGAGACGCTTACCGGGGGGCTTGCGGACTACTTTAACGGCAAGACTCTGGAAGTATTGAATTTTGAATCATGGGATGGCACCATGGCGCTTGAAGAAGGCAAGATAGCAATTACTTCCAGGTTCGACAGTGATAATCTTCGTATGGAACCTGCCGGTACTATCGGACTCGATGGGGGGATTGCCTTTTCTTTCGATTTGCGTCTGGCTCCGGACATTGCATTGGATATTCTGGGCGGGGAATTAATTACCGGCCTTATCCCTGAAACGGAAGACGGGTGGACCATCATTCCTGTTACAATTGGCGGGACACTTGGTTCTCCGGAAATTCGACCGGACATGTCCGCACTGGATATCCGGGAGAGGGGCCGGGAAGAACTGAAAAAACAGCTGCAGGAAAGGCTGATGGATCGGTTGTCCCCTGAAGATTCAGAAAAAGAAGACTCTGATAAGGAGAAGAGAGCGCCTATTGAAAAAAAGTTGGAGGATACAATGCGCCGGTTGTTCAATTAGTTAAAACGCCAATAGCACTTTCAGACTCCCTTTTGTCATGGCATGGGAGAACGCTTCCCTGAACCGGGCAAATGGGTATACGGCTTCTATCAGCGGCTCGACATCGATTCGGCCGTTGTCAAGAAAGTCCATGGCGAACGCCATGTCCCCGCACCTGGAACCCTGTACGGCAAGCTCGTTTACCACTACTGTCGCCAGGTCGATCATTGATCGTTCCGAAATGGTGGTTTTTACCACCACAGTCCCTTCCGGCCGGGTCAGGGGTATGCACCAGTTCAGTCCGTGTGCAGTCCCCGTGGCATCGACCATGATATCGAAAAGCCCCAGTTGGGATGCAATTTCCGCCGGGGCATTTTCCGGATATGTCAGAAAAGTTTCCACTCCCTGTCGCTTTGCGATGGAGAGCTTTTCTTGATGACGACCCAATAGCATGACATTCCTGCAATACCGCCTCAAGCCAATTGCGGTTAAAAGCCCCAGGCAGCCATCTCCGACAACCCCCACACGGTTTTGATTTTTTATGTGGATTTGCTGGGAAATCTCCAGCGCGGCCGCCAGGATTTCCACAAAAGCAGCGTGTCTGGTCTTTATCCCGTCTGGCACCGGGTAGAGGTTGCTTGCCGGAACGGCACAGTATTCGGCAAAAGCGCCATCCTGAATCCTTATCCCAAGCACCCGGCGGTTTGGACAATGCCTTTCATCGGGAGAACAACGCCCGCATCCGGCATTGATATCCGCTACTACCCGCTGTCCAACCAGATCCGGGCGATCCGGGCATTTTTCGACAATTCCAACGAACTCGTGCCCGGGGACGCCCTTAAAATCCGCATACCCATGAAATATAGTGATGTCGGTTGCACAGATGCCGGCTGTCAATACCCGTACCAGCGCCTCTCCTGGTTTAAGGGTGGGTTTGGGAAGCTCCACCTCCAAAATCGACTGGTTTTTGAACCGGATCGCTTTCATTCAGATGCCATCAAACCTTGTTGTGTCCGAAACACCAGCTTCCTGAGTCCGAATCAAACGTCATGTCCTGAAAAATATTAGGGAAATGCTTTTGGCAAATCTCTGCAATTTTACCCGTGACAATACGAATTTCCTCCTCCGCATGGGGAGAGGTGCGCATTTCGATAATATGCCGCCAGGCCCTGAGATTGCCGGTTACCATGATTGTGGTGCCAAGACCGATCGGTGCCAGCCTCCTGAACATCGAGGTCAGTTGCTTCTTGGTTGTGAAATCGCTCAGGTTCGCCATGCCGAAAATATCGGAAAGTTCTTTTTGTGTGTTTTCAAGAAAAGATACGACTTCTTCGAATTTCTTTTTTGCCTGGTCATTTGCACTCGCAGAGTCCGGAATCCAGAACGGGATGTCATCAAGGCGCACATACCGCAGGCTTTCCTGGCTGTAAGCCATCCCTGCCCGGTGACGGACGAGTTCATGCGTAAATACACGAGATACGTTTCTGCAGATAAAGGTCAGGCTGGCATGCTCGAGTACGGAACCATGCCCGCTTTTCAGCACATTACTGATATATGCGTCATTGCCTTGCCTTACAGTGCTCACGTTTGGATTGGTCGCCTCCGGTTTCGCCGGATCATATGGTTGCCAACTCCGGTAACACATTCTGCCGGCCGCTTCGATCAGGTTCTCACTGTCGGAGACATTTGGGTCGGGCCGCCAGTCCGGTTTTCCGATATCGTTCAGGTAGGCATCGAGCCCTTCAGGCTCGAGCATGGTTTTGGCAACCAGGTAAACTTTCGGTTCGTCAATGGATCGCATGTCACCTCCGTGATATTTGGTAAAGCGTATTGTTCGGTACAAGAGTTGCGGATTAAACTCGGTGAATTGATTTTTCCACACAGGCTTTTTGCAATTGTCTGATTCAGGAAACGTTGCAGGGATAAAATCTTGATTTATGGTTGTTTTATATCTGTTTCGTCTTTCGGATTATGCAAATGAATTTTCAGCCATGCTTTCATGACCGAGTGAAAAAGTGTTGCCAGCGGAATTGCCAGAAAGAGTCCCCAAATGCCCCATAAACCGCCGAAAACCAATACTGCCACGATAATGGCGACGGGGTGGAGGTTTACCACTTCCGACAGCAGTACCGGAACCAGAATGTTTCCATCGATCACCTGAATCAGACCATAAGCAATCATGGCATACATGAATTCAGGTCCGATCCCCCATTGGAAAAAAGCGACCAGTGCAACGGGTATCGTCATTACCGTGGCGCCTATGTATGGAACAAGTACGGAAACACCCACGAAAAAGGATAGCAGCATGGCATAGTTCAAATCCAGCAGTAAAAAGGTGATAAACGTTACAATCCAGACGATCAGGATTTCGAGCATTTTCCCCCGTACGAATTTCGCTACCTGCTGGTTTGTCTCACGCCATACTTCTTCCGAGAGTTCAAGGTTCTTTGGGAGGAGTCTTATAATCCACTGGATGATGAGTTCCTTGTCCTTCAGAAAAAACAAAACGAGAAACGGGACCAATACGAGATAGATAATCAACGAGATCATGTTGCGAAGCGATGCTACCGTAAACATGAGCAGATTCTGTCCCATCCGTGTCAGTTCGGTCCGGATGACGTCAAAGAGTTGTCTGATCTGGGCTTCGGAAACATACTCCGGGTATCTTTCGGGAAGCAGTAACAGTTGTTTCTGGGCATTGGCTATATATGTCGGCAGATCCTGCAGAAGCTGGCCGATCTGTTTGGACATCAGCGGGAAAATACCGATGACCAATAAAATAAGACAGAAGAGAAAAAGCATGAACGTTGCCAGGACGGCAAGCAGGCGCGGTACCCGTAATCGTGTGAGAAACGTGACGATGCCATCGAGAAGATAGGCAATGATAAGCGCCACAAAAAGCGGTTGCAGCATCCCCCCGAGCAGTATTATTACGAGAAACGCGCCGATCAGAATCAGCCAGAGTGTAATGACTTGCGGGTTCGAGAAATACTGGTTGAACCACTCCCTCATCATTTTTATCATATGCATTGCCCAACCGTCGGGAAAATACTGTTGCGGAAAGCAAATCGGGTCACACAATATGTGAGGGTATGGTTAGGCATGGTCATTGATCCAGGTTTTCAGGTCTTCCATCACTTGTTCGCGGAGGCTGTCTGATTCATTATATATCTCATGATGGAGTTCGTCGTAGAAATGCAGTGTTTTGTCTTGTGATGAGATGTTTTCGTAAAAATCGCGCGATACTTCCGGAGAAACAATCCGATCGCCTCCGGCAACCTGCATCAAGACCGGAAGGGTGATACAATCCGCACGGTTGCAGGTCTGTTCCCCGGTTTTCATGAATTCGGTCACCCATCTCGCAGTGATTCGCCGGTGAATAAGGGGGTCGTTTAAATAGGCGTCAATGCTTTTTTGATTATGGCTCAGATATTGCGGATTGAGTTCATTGTCAAAGGAGAAGCCGGGTGCAACCCTTGACATTACCCTGGCGGCGATTTCTTTGGATGCCGGTGGTTTTACTGCTACGCCCAGCCCGGGGGATGATACGATCAATCCGTCGATTTTTTTATTCCCGTGTTGTTGTATGTAATTCAGAACGATCAGGCCACCCATGCTGTGCCCGATCAAAAAAAGGGGGACCTGAGGCGACAGTGCATTTCTGGATTTTTCGATCATCAGTTCAAGGTCATTGGTATACTCGCTGAACCTTGTGATATGTCCTCGTTTGCCGGTACTCTCCCCGTGTCCGCGGTGATCGTACGCAAAAGTCCGGATACCGATGGTGGCAAGCATCTCCGTTATATGGGCATAACGGCCACTGTGTTCGGCCAGGCCGTGAACAATGAGCGCGCCCCCCCGTTCGTTTTCGATTCGGGAATCCCTGAAGAAAAGTCTGGTGCCTTTGCCGGCATCAACATGATCCGTAATTTCCGAAATTCTGCTTGCCATGTGTTACCGCCTGTGTTGTCGCAAAACGAAATTTTAGCATGAAATAACGATGAGTAATCATTTTATGCGACCTCGCGATAAAATGCCAGTATTATTTTTCTGACTTAAAACAGCGAAGCCCACCGATTAGAACCCCGATACTTATTGGTTACCCCTCGTTCTTTCCGAAAAGTGCCGGGGCGATCATGATTGCGCATCATGTTCAACGCTTTGGTGTTGGGTCTTGAAGAGTTCTGACGATATCGCCGGGAATCCGACGGGTTACAACCTGAAAAGCTTTTCTATCAGCTGGGACTTCATGATATCCCCGCTGATTTCAAGTTTTCCGGAAGTAAAGGCTTGCATGGCGGGAAGATCGCCATTCGTCATTGCCAGAAAATCCTTATCCGCCATTTTGAGGGTGCATGTCGGTTTTTCATGCGTACCGGATTTGACGGTGCAGGTTCCTTCCCTGATTTCACAGTACCAGTCGCCGCCTTTATCCCCGGTGATGTGATACTGGAAAATGACGTTTATCCCTGTTGCCGTATCCGGGTTGAAAGCTCCCGGCATCGCATTGAACACGGCGGCCGCGTCGGTATATTTTCCGGATTGGGCAGCAGTGTCTGCAGAATCCGATGCACCGGTGTCTCCAGGTGATGAAAACGCATTGATAATGTCGCCTAAAAGTGCATTTAATTCTTCATGTTCCCGACCATTTTCAAGGGTGTGGATATTGTCGAATTGAGAAGCGACGTCTTCCACGGCGGGGATTTTACCATCGCCGCCGATGATGGTACCGGGCCCCGTGACCACGGCCGCCCTGTTGAAAACCCCCATCCCGGCATTGTATATGTTGCCGGAAGCGTTGCATCGATCCGAGCAGAGGAACAGAACAAGCGGGGATACGTATTCCGGTTTGAGTTTGTCGAAAAGCGCTTGGGGGAGAATATCTTCCGTTAAACGCGAGGCGGCAAGCGGTGCAATGGTGTTCACCTTGATGTTGTATTTTTTTCCTTCCAGCTTCAAGGTGTTCATTAAACCGACAAGCCCCATTTTTGCAGCGGAATAGTTGCTCTGTCCGAAGTTGCCATATAGTCCGGCAGCCGAGGTAGTCATGATGATCCGGCCATATCTGTTCTCCCGCATTACAGCAAAGGCAGGCTTTGAAACATGGTATGCCCCGTTTAAATGAACATCCAGTACAGCCTGCCAGTTTTCCGGTTCCATCTTCAAAATGCTTTTATCCCGGAGGATTCCTGCGTTGTTAATGAGGATATCCACGCGGCCGAAATTATCCAATGCCGTTTTAACGATGTTTTCGCCCCCCTCGGGCGTCGCCACATTGTCGTAATTGGCAATGGCAGTACCGCCGCCGGCAATAATCTCGTCGACAACTTCCTGGGCAGGGGTCGTTGAGCCGCCGCCGGATCCGTCTCTTGCACCGCCCAGATCGTTTACCACGACTTTTGCGCCTCTCGCAGCGAGGTCTTTTGCATACACCCGTCCCAGTCCGCCGCCCGCGCCAGTTACAATGGCGACTTTTCCATCAAAACGGATTTCATCTTTTGGTATATCGCCGAACTCAAATATGCCGTTAGTAATAATCGTTTCATTGGTTTTAGCGTTTATGGTTCGCCATACAGCTTTTCCGTTTCCGGTTTTCCAGATCTGCGTTTTGATCGGATCACCGGGGTAAAGGGGTTTTGAAAAGCGGCAGGATAAGCGATGCAACCTTTCAGGTTCGCCGGGTACCAGGTGTTTTATCAAGGCGCGGCTGGCGTAGCCGTGTGTACAAAGCCCGTGCATGATCGGTTTTTCAAAACCGGACAATTTCGCGAAGTCCGGGTCCACATGCAGCTGAAAAATATCTCCGGAAAGGCGGTATAGCAGTGGTTGATCAGGGGATGGCTGCGCCGTATCTTCAAAATCAGGAGACCTGTCGGGGATTTCTACCGTTGTCCCGGGTGCCGCGCTTCCGCCAAATCCGCCATCAAGCCTTGAAAAGATACGTATAATACTCGTAAACAGGCGTTTCCCGGTTGCATCGCAGGTCATACTTTCGCCTACGATTATCGCCCCTTTGTCTTTTCCCATATCATAAAAATCGGTTATTTTTCCTTCCGTGATCATGGTTCCATTGGGAGGAATCGGGCTATGGAAAATCAATTCCTGTTCACCATGGAGGATTCCGGCATAGTTGACCTCGGCTTTTGCGGCGATATGTGTGAAAAAGTCGAAAATTGCCGCAATCCCGAAGCTGGGAATCACTTTGAGACCCTTTTCATATACATACTCGAGTTCATTGAATCCCGCCCCAACACCCATGGCATAAAGAATTACATCTTTCCATGTGTACTCTTTCTTGATGGGACCGATCTGCTGACCCGCAGCTTTCAGGTTCAATGCCATTTTGAGCCTCCTTGATGGATAATTGTTTGGTAACGATCGGAATATTTATAAGAGGTTAATGGTTTGTCGGATGAGAGTCTGGCTCTCACAGTGTGCCTTTAATAAGGCGGTGAATTGGAGAATTGCGAATTCTTTCCAGCATTTGATGGGAAATGATAATGGATTTTTGTCCGGCCTGTCAAAAGGAATTTTACGACGCGACTATTTTTTCAGGGTTTGATGCGGATGACTCCGGGAACAATCGGAATAATTGAATGCTGGATTATTCGTATCAGCTTGTATTATCATCATAAAATATTTTTACTACGTAGCGATGGAATCAAATGATGGACAAAACCGCCGGCGGGTGGTAAAATGTATAAATGATCAAATGACGATGGCGGCCGTCCAAAATCGTGATCAGGAGGTTTTGTAAGAAGTCACGAAGAAGCACCCATGCAGGCCCGTATTTGATATTTCCGGCGGGCAGGGAAATACTAATTAAATTGTATTCACCAGTTTGGAGACAATATGAAAAATGGTGCGTTGGATGGTATTACGGTTCTGGATATGTCAAGATTGCTTCCAGGTCCCTATGCATCGATGATTCTTGCGGATCATGGGGCACGGGTTATTGCGATAGAGGATCGCCGATTTTCCGGAGAATCAATGATAGAAGGAAGTGTAAATCGTAACAAGGAACACATGACCCTGAATTTGAAATCAGATACAGGGCGTGAGATTTTTTACAAACTGGCCGAATCTGCCGATGTTATCCTCGAGGGTTTCCGACCGGGCGTTACCAAACGGCTGGGCGTTGATTATGATACCATGTCAAAAATCAACCCGTCCATTGTTTACTGCTCTATTTCCGGGTACGGACAAACAGGACCCTACCGGGATGTTGCGGGGCATGATGTCAACTACATCAGCGTTGCCGGTGTACTCGACCTGATCGGGGAGACTGGCGGGCCGCCAAAAATCCCGGGCGTACAGATCGCGGATCTGGCCGGAGGTGCCATGAATGCGGCTATCGGTATTTTAATGGCGATAGTGGAAAGACATGGCACCGGTAAGGGGCAGTACATCGATATCTCAATGACCGATGGCAGTTTCAGTTTGTTGACCCTTCCGTTTACCATTCAACAACTGACGGGAGAGAAACCGGTTAGATCCGATTCTTTATTTTCGCATCGATATGCCTGCTACAATACTTATGAAACCAAAGACGGGCGGTATATATCCATAGGTGCGGTGGAGAAGCGTTTTTGGAAAGTGTTGTGCGAGGTTTTTGATGTGCCGGAGTTTATCGATCACCAGCATGATGACGAGAAAAATTATGAGATAATAGACTTTTTCAGGCGCGGCTTCAAGGCGCACCCTTTGGATTACTGGGAAAAAACCCTGGCTGGCAAGGATGTCTGCTGGGCCCCCGTAAGGCAAATGAGTGAGGCACTTGAAGACCCCTTGTTCAAGGAACGAGAGATGGTTGTCGAGATCGAAAGACAGGGAATAATACCGTTCAAGGCGCTTGGAACCCCCATCAAACTTTCGCGGACTCCGGGCGGGGTTCGAACTGTGCCGCCTGGATTCGGCCAGGACAATCACGCTATTTTAAAAGAACTGGGTTACCGGCAATCGGATATCGAGGGATTTGAAGAGGCGGGCTTCATTTGAAGCGTATTGAAGTATCTGATGCCGATGGCAATCTCAATTAAACAGGTATATATTAATGACGACAGCTCTTGAAAAAGCCAAGCAGAATCCGGATTCAATGAAGGCGAAGATCCTGCTGGCCGCCAGGAAGATTTTCGGGGAATACGGTTTTCATGGAACGACCACCCGAATGATTGCAAAAGCGGTGAATATCGATATCTCAACGCTTTATTATCATTGGGGGGAGAAGGGGGATCTGTACGAGGCCGTGATCAAGGACATTAACGAAGGATTACGATGCAAACTCGTGGCGGTAGAGAAGGAAATCAGGGGTAAGCCACTCGGGGAAAGGCTCGAAATCGCCATCGACGAAATGGTCGATTATCTGTTTGACAACCCGGAAACATCTAACCTGACACTGCTTCGTTATTTTATGAAAACCAGGCACGGAAAGATTATGGATTTCCAGGTGCCGGAGTATATATCCGATATCGCTTTTTCCATGGGGCTTGCCGAAAGGCGGAAAGACGTGTCGCCCCAAGCCAAGATGAAGGTGCTCACAATTATGAATGACATTCACAATTATGTTTCCGGGGAAAATTTTTTCCGGCCGATGCTCGGGCTCGATCGCGAAGACTATATCAAGGAAACCAAGGAAACGTTGAAGTTTTACAGTCTTGCGGCATTCGTTTGATGGCAAACGTTTGATAACACGAAAAGTGGTTTCACGTCGGTTGACCAGTTGATTATCTTCAATGGGACAAAGGTGAACATTGAAAATAGACGTTTATCTGTATGCAACATTATCCCGGTATCTGCCGGAAGATGCTTCCGGCAGATCCGTAACGCTTGAAGTCAGTGAAAGATCAAGTATCCGCGAGATCGTTGAACTTCTGAGTATTCCCGAAGAAACCATCAAATTGATATTTGTCAACGGTATTCATGCACAGATGGATACCGTGCTCGGGGAAGGGGACAGGCTTGGCATCTTCCCTCCGGTGGGGGGCGGATAGCATTCTTTCGTTAAAAGTAAAGCTGTTGGTGTTCCCCGGGTAACGCATTCACAATCCTTGTACATGCACGATTCCATCTTGATTCCTAATTGAATTTTGTCGGTGACGATTTCTTAAAAGTCCAATACCTATGCCTGTGCGCATCCCCAGAATTTGCGGCTTACGCCTTATAGACACTCACGTACACTT
>SLIE01000003.1 GCA_007135795.1 Desulfobacterales bacterium | reverse complement strand
TGGGTATGCGTTTGCCGGTGACCGCGGAAATGGTCAGGAACGGGGCATATGTCATGTAAGCGGCTTGGTGGCGGAGATCGTCTTTATACCTTTTGAAAACATCCTCGTCTTTTTCAACAAGATCCCACTTGTTTAAAAGGAAAATACATGCCCGTCCTTTTTCATATGCATAGCCGGCAATCTTGATATCCTGTTCCACAATGCCGTCAGCGGAATCGATCATGATCAGTGCAATGTCGCAACGGGCAATCGCGTCCATCGATTTAACCACGGCGTATCGCTCAATTTTTTCGCTGATTTTTCCTTTTCTGCGGATGCCGGCCGTATCGATCAGCAGGTATGGTTTGCCGTTTATTTCAACCGGGGAATCTATGGCATCCCGAGTTGTTCCGGGGGTATCGGAGACGATTGCCCGTTCCTCGCCCAAGATCCGGTTGAGCAAGGATGACTTGCCGACATTCGGGCGACCCACGATCGCCATCCGGATCGGTTCCTGCTTTTCTTCCGCCGTCCCTTGCGGAAGCAACTCGACAATTCGTTCGAACAGTTCGTATATCCCATGGCCGTGTTCTGCGGAGATGGAAAAGAGCGAGCCAATGCCAAAGGAATAAAACTCCGCGAGATTGTCTTCCCGTTGAATGGTGTCAAGTTTGTTGACCGCAAAAATCACAGGTGTGGTTGTGGTCCTCAGCAGGTTCATAATATCATGGTCGTAGGGCGAAACCCCCTGGGTTCCGTCGAACAGGGCAACGATGACATCCGCATCTTCTATGGCAAAACGCACCTGGTCGTGTGTTTTTTGCACGAACGGGTCGGAATCGGTAAAATAAAAACCGCCGGTATCGATCACCGTGAATTCGACGCCGTTAAACTCAGCAATCCCGTAGTGTCTGTCCCGGGTCACGCCGGGGGTACTGTCTACGATCGCATCCCTCGTCCTGGTCAGACGGTTGAAAAGCGTCGACTTTCCGGCGTTTGGCCGGCCTACAATGGCAACAATTGGTTTCATGAATGATTTTTCAGATTTTGTAGATAATTCGTCGATCGGTTATGATGATATCTACGAATTTATCGTGGGACTCCATGGGAACATTGGGTAGCACCTGTTCTGCAAAGGCAAGAGCAACTTTACGAGCGGTATTCGGCAATTTCGGTATCATGCGGTCGTAGTCTCCCCGACCGCTTCCGAGCCGGGCACCTTTTTCATCAAAAGCGATGCCGGGAATTATTGCGATATCGATTTCGCTGGCGTTGATCATTTTGCAGCGGTCCGGATTCGGAGAAAATGAATCCTTCAACAGGTCTTCTTCAAGGTTGTTTATTTTCCAGAATGTGATGCGCTTGTCCGGATCGAATGAAGGAATGACAATTGTTTTGGGCAGACTGAGGCATGTATTGATTATCCTGCGAGTATCCACAATATAATCAGGCCTCAGGTAAAAAAGCGCCGTCTCCGATTCCATGAAATTGGCAAAATCGAGCAACTGGTTTGCGAGCCGGTCTGATTTTTCCAGAATATCGGATTCGGATAGTGCCGCAAGTTTTTCCCGGGTCGCACTTCTCAAATTCTGCTTTCTTACTTTCACATCTTCCATAATATTCTCCGTAGCTGAACATGACGGCAACATCGTAACCTAAAACTGTACAATTTTCAATAACGATGGCGTCGTATAAAGTTCCATCTACTTCGTTGTAGCTGTTTTTCATTCACTCGAAATACTACATGTATGCCATTGCAAATTTAAAATCACTACGCCTTGTATGTGGGATCTTTAGCTTAGCCATCTTGACAAATTTTGTGACGCTTTAAGGACGCATCAATAATGATTGACGACTTATAACGATCATGGTAATCGTCAATCGATTGGACGCAACACTCCTTATTTTAATAAGTATCTTAATATAGGTATGATATGCTGGAAATCAAGTATATAAGACAAAATATCTCTCAGGTCCGCGATGCAATGAATAGTCGGGGTGATGTCGCAAATATAGATGCGTTTGAGGAAATAGATGTTGAACGCAGAACAATGTTGAATGAAATAGAACAGTTGCGACATAAGCGAAACACGGTTTCCGATGAAATTGCAAAGATGAAGGCGGCTGGAGAAGATACCGCAACACTTGTCTCGGAGATGCGGGACGTGGGAGCACGAATCAAGGTGCTCGAACACGAACTGGCTGGTTACGAAGAGAAAGTTCAGGAGATACTGATCAATCTTCCCAACATTCCCCATGAGAGTGTTCCGTTTGGAAAAGATGAAAATGACAATCCCGTGATCCGGGAAATCGGTACCCCGAAAATCTTCGAGTTTGAACCACTCCCCCACTGGACCATAGGGGAGAAAACCGGCATCCTCGATTTTGAAAGGGCGGCTAAAATTACCGGTGCACGGTTCCCTCTTTATTTTGGTGCCGGCGCCCGGCTCGAGCGTGCGCTAATCAATTTTATGCTCGATTTTCATACTGAAAAAAACGGGTATACAGAGACGCTTCCCCCCTTTATCGTGAACCGCAAATCAATGACCCATACGGGGCAGCTCCCCAAATTCGAGGAAGATCTTTTCAAGCTTGAAAATAAAGATTATTACCTGATTCCAACGGCTGAAGTCCCGGTTACCAACATTCATTCGCAAGAGACCTTTGAGGAATCCGACCTTCCAAAACGCTATGTTGCCTACACGCCGTGCTTTCGCTCGGAGGCGGGCTCTTACGGCAAGGATACACGCGGGTTGATTCGTCAGCATCAGTTTAACAAGGTGGAGTTGGTGAAATTCACCACACCCGAAACTTCCTACCAGGAACTGGAAAGCTTGCTCGAAAATGCGGAATCTGTTTTAAAACTGCTTGAATTGCCTTACCGGACGGTGTTACTTTGTACAGGCGATATGGGTTTTGCTTCTGCAAAAACATATGATATCGAAGTCTGGATGCCGGCTCAGAACAAGTACAGGGAAATTTCATCGTGCAGTAATTTTGAGGCATTTCAGGCCAGGCGGGGCGGTATTCGCTTCAAACGCCAGGGCGTAAAAGGGACACAACTTGTACACACATTGAATGGCTCGGGGCTCGCAGTCGGACGGACGCTTGCCGCCATTCTTGAAAATTATCAGCAG
>SLIE01000285.1 GCA_007135795.1 Desulfobacterales bacterium | reverse complement strand
TTCAACCGGGTGGTGCCGGGTATTGCCCGTGGCAACAATTGCAGGAGGTTGCTTATAGCTCTTGGCGAAGCGTAGATTAGCGGCCTGTGGCCCTGCAGTTTATCACAGGGCGCATCGGAGCAAGCCATAGAGATATAAGCGTTCTCATGCAGTTGCCAGGGCAATACCCGGCACCACCCGGTTGAAATTGTCCTTATGAATGATCGCAGACGCATGGGAACAATGACGTCGGCAGAAAATAATTGCTGCGGGGTAAACAACCTTTAACACCGCCATCAAGGTTGAATCGGTGCTCCCGAGCACTATCTTTCCCATATGCGCAACTGAAAATGGAGACCTGATGAATCGCAACGAAATGTTATCGAGAATGAAAGACACGAATCGCTCCTGGGACTTAATCATTATCGGCGGCGGCGCCACCGGACTTGGCTGTGCCATAGAAGCGGCCTCACGCGGGTATGAAACACTGCTGCTCGAACAGGATGATTTTTCAAAAGGAACATCGAGCCGCAGCACGAAACTGATCCATGGCGGAATTCGTTATCTTCAACAAGGCAATGTTTCACTTGTGCTCGAAGCCCTGAAAGAACGCGGACTGTTGCGGCAAAATGCGCCTCACCTGGTTCACAATCTTCCCTTCATCGTTCCAAGCTATGATTGGTGGAAGGGCCCGTTTTATGGAGTCGGGTTGAAATTATACGACATGCTGGCAGGCAAACACGGATTTGGCAGATCCAAGTTTTTGTCCCGGGAAACAATTCAAAAGCGTATCCCTACCCTTGAAACAAACGGTTTGCGTGGCGGCGTGATCTATTACGATGGACAATTCGATGATGCCAGGCTTGCCATAAACATGGCGCAAACCGCGGCTGAACAATCCGCGACGCTCGTTAACTACGTCAGGGTTGAGGGATTGATCAAGGAAAACGACATCATTCACGGCGTGCTGGCAAGGGACATGGAGTCGAATGCCGAATTCGAAATCAAGGGCCGTGGAGTTATCAATGCCACCGGAGTCTTTACCGACAGCGTCCTCGAAATGGACAAGGTTGGTTCCGGCAATCTTATTTATCCCAGCCAGGGCGTTCATCTGGTACTTGACGTCAGTTTCCTTCCGGGAGAAAATGCCATTATGGTCCCCCACACGACCGATGGCCGCGTTCTTTTTGCAACACCCTGGCGTGACAAGGTGATTGTCGGCACAACCGACACACCGGTAACCGAAATCAGCATGGAACCCCGTCCCCTGGAAGAAGAAATTGAATTCTTGCTCTCCCACGCAAGCCGTTACCTGACAAATGACCCCACTTCGTCAGACGTGCTCAGCATTTTCGCCGGTCTGCGTCCCTTGGTCAAGGACAAGGAAGTGGGCAACAGCTCCTCTGTCTCCCGTGATCATACCATCTATATATCGAGTTCCGGACTGGTAACCGTAGCCGGCGGCAAATGGACCACCTACCGGAAAATGGCTGAAGACACCATCGATCAGGCAGCAATGATCGCCCAGCTTCCGGAAAACGAATCCGTAAGCAGAAACCTTCACATACATGGATATCATCGGCACGCGGAAAAATTCGGAGATCTTGCATTCTACGGAAGTGATGCCCCTGCGATTCAGGATCTTGTATATCAGAAGCCGGATCTTGAAAAGCAACTCCACCCGAAATCGAAAACCATCGCCGGTGAAGTGGTGTGGGCAACCCGCTATGAGATGGCCCGTACGGTCGAAGATTTTCTGGCCCGCAGAACCAGAACGCTTCTTTTAGATGCAAGAACCAGTATTGAAATGGCAACACCGGTGGCTGAGATCATGGCTGCTGAACTGAAAAAAGATGATGCATGGAAAAACGCCCAGGTTAAAAATTATCAAAAACTTGCCGAGGGGTACCTGCTTTCGTGAAATAGCATGAAAGCATTTAAAACCGGGATTTCTTATTGTCTTGGAGGTGATCGATGGATGAAGAAAAGCATGACCACCATAATCATTACCACGAACACGAACATGAAGACAACCTGGAAGCCGAGACAGAAGAACTCAAGCGCCTGTTCTCGATTCTGAAAAACAAAATCCACATCTTCCTGTTTACTAAAAAAGACAACAACCAGGTATACAACGACATTGCCGGGAACGTACTCCGATGGTTCGGCAGCATAAGCGACAAGATCGAAGTCAACCCCTATTCTCTTTCTCACCGGTTTGCGCAAAAGTATAACGTCAAATATTCCCCTACCCTGCTTTTCGAACCGGAAACCTACGGTATAAAATGGCTCGGCGCACCAGTGGGTGAAGAAGGTCGTGCGTTCGTGGAACTCATTATTTTGCTGGGAACAGGCAAATCCACACTATCGGAAGACTCGGAAAAGATTCTTTCAAACATCTACGAAAAACGGCATGTCAGGCTTTTTGTCAGCCCCACCTGCCCCTATTGCCCCCAGCAAGTCTTCAATGCGATTAAGGCCGTAATTGCAAAACCTGATCTGATATCGCTTGAAATTATTGACATACAGGCTTTTCCTGAAATTGCCGACCAATACGATGCACAATCCGTCCCCCAGACATTTGCCAATGATGAATTGATTGCCCTGGGCGCTCAACCCGAGGAACTGTTCTGTCTGAGCCTCGAAAAAATGTCAGAGCAAAACATTTATATCCCGGATGATGACGCTCCCCTTGTGGAAGCCGACCTTGTCATCGTCGGTGGCGGACCGGCCGGATTGACCGCGGGAATTTATGCCTCAAGAAGCGGATTGAACACCGTGGTGCTTGAGAAAAGCACACTCGGCGGGCAGGTTGCCCAGACACCAATCGTGCAGAACTATCCCGGTATGACCAATGTCGGCGGGAAAGCCCTTGCGGATGTCATGGTTGCTCATGCACTCGAGTATGTTCGTATCTATCAGGGTGAGGAAGTGATGGATATTGAAAAGAATGAGGTCTTCAATATCGTTACAAATCGCAGAAGATTCACAGCTCGCGCCATCCTCCTGGCGACGGGGGCGAAATACCGGCGACTGAACGTGCCGGGCGAATCGAAATTGTCCGGGCGCGGTGTCAGTTATTGCAGTACGTGCGACGGACCGCTTTTCAAAGGAAAAAAGGTAATTATCGTAGGGGGCGGCGA
>SLIE01000156.1 GCA_007135795.1 Desulfobacterales bacterium | reverse complement strand
GCTTGGCCAGTTCGATATAAGGAGAGGGGTCGTCCGGGAAGTGTTCGGCCATTTTCAGAAACGCTTCTTCCACGATTTTCTGATTATTTCGGGGAAACCTTGGCATCTCCACAATCTGTTCATACCACTGCCTGTTATCCGGATCAGAGGCAATCCCTTCTTTGGCCATTTGCAGATAAATATCTGCCGGGTCATCCTTGTTCACACCCAGAAGATGCCACTTTGTTTTGAGGTGCGCCGAGTTTTGGTTCATGTAGAGGTGGTCAGGGTACAATTCATCTTCAAGCGATTTTGTTTGCCTGCTGATGTGCATTGCCTTGAGCAGTACGAGCGATTTGGCAATTGCGCGCTGGTGGGGATCGGAAAAAAGACGCGGAAGAATTTCGATATAAAGGGAAGCGAAGAAAAGCGGCATTTCGCTGTGCATATCTTTGCGCAGCATCAGGCTTTTAGCTTCGTCATCGCCCATCAGGGACATAACAAGATCGGAATGTTGAATTGTCCAGGGTATTTCTTCGTTCGATGCATTGCTGAGTATTTCCAAGATGCTTTTTTTACAGGTTTCGGGATCTTCCGGGTAAATGTCGTGGGCCAGCCTGTTGATCCGGCTGGCCGCTTTGCTCACGTCTGGCAGATTCGAATGAGAGAGTATTTGTTTTACCTCAAAACCGGGGTCAACGGGTCCGTCGAAAAGGAGTTGCAAAGCGCTGTTTTGCTGCTCGGACAAGGAAATATTACCTGTACCGGCTGCAATATAATCACGCAGCACCGATGTCAGCGGATACAACAGAAAACTTTCGGGAATCATGGAGAGCGCTTTTGTGAGGCCCTTGTCATCTTCGGCGTAAAAAGCGCTCATGGCACGGCACAGCATGCGCAAAGGTGCAAATGGTGAAGAACGGGGGATATTTTGCAATTGGCGCAGGGCGGATTCCCACTGGCCGGCATTCATTTGTTTTGTGGCGGCCGGTATGAATTGAGCATCTTTTCTAAGTGGTGTTTCAGGGTCAATTCGTTCAAGCAGGTTCCATTGTTCGGTTTGGAGGAGCCGGTTGACCAGTTGACGTTCGATTGCCAGGGAAGACGGTCGGTGGGCCAGGTAAGCCGCGTAGGCGTCAAATACTTTGTCGATTTCTGCCAATGCCATAAACAGGACCAGGTCTGGTTCATCCAGTCGTCCGGGATCGGAGATGCATGCAATGGCCTGCCGGTTTACGGCATCGGCTTCCACGCGCATGTTTTTCTTCCGAAGTTGTTTTTCCCGGGCCAGATATGCCCGGAATAACAAGATCTGGATTGTCTCTTCCGGGACCGCTTGTTTTTTGGCCGCAAGTTTTGCAAATTCAATGGCTTCGCGGCCTTTGCCGGCGGAAATGGCATTTTCAGCCAGGGCGACCAACTCTTCCGGGGTCTGCTGCAGGCGCTTGGATTTTTGCTGATTTTTGGCTTTCTTGATGCTTTTTTGTTTTTTGGCCACTGAAAAAAATTCCTGAAAAACATGCACTGCATTGAAAGATAGTGTGAATCCCCCGGATCGCCTCGACAGCTTGGACTGACGGATTATAATGCGTCATCAAGCCCGCCGGGACTGTAAAAGTCGACGTATTAATGGCAAAAGATGCAATTCCAAAGGTTGAAAAGGGTAAAGAGGCTTTGAAATTATATAGTCGGAAAATATAACAGGATTTGGAGTTGGGTGTAAAGGGGATTTTTGGGTTGTGATGGGTTGTGACGGGTTGTGACGGATAAGGGGAGGGAAGAACTTCTTCGGGTGATGTTGAAAAGTCAGGAACATGACAGTGAGGGCAGGTGGGTTGGGGTGGTATTGGAGATTTGGTAGTGCAGGATGGTTATGGTCGTCAGGCTTCGTTTGGTTTTTTACCAGGCTTCGCCTGGTTTGGTGCCAGGCAGGCGCCCGTCGCTCCCATGGGGGGTGCTGGAAAATTATTTTTGATGGCAGAGAGTCTTTTCAAGGGCGGGGAGCGATTTAAGTACTGCTTTGTGAAGGGGGAGTTTGTTTGTGTGAGAGGGGTGAATCCATTTGAAGGCGTCAGGCCCTTTGAGGCGGATGCGGCCTTGGAGAAATTGGCAGAGATAGAGGTCCATGCGGAGTTTGAAGTGGGTGTAGGTGTGGTGGATTGTGGTGATGTGGAGAGGGTGGTCGGTTTTGAGACCGACGGTGTTATGGATTGCATCAAAGCAGGCCAGGGCCGGGTCTTCATTAGGACTTATTGTGATGCAGGGAAATTCCCAGAGACCGCCAAGAAGGCCATTTGCAGGGCGCCTGGTCAATAAAATGCGGTCGTTTTTGAGAACCACGCCGGCGACCCAGTGTTGATGGGGCAGGGAGGGTCGTTTCAGGCGGCGGGGGTATTGGGCGGTAAGGTTTTGCCGGCTGGCGTTGCAATATAATGCCAGCGGGCATTGGAGGCATCTGGGGTTGCGGGGGGTGCAGATGAGCGCGCCCAGTTCCATTACTGCCTGATTGTGGCGGCCGGGGTCGGTGTTAAAAAGCAGGAGGTCTGCGAGTATTTGAAAATCCGTATGGGATGTGCCATTTGCCGGGGTTTCCAGGAGGAAGAGGCGCGCGAGAACGCGTTTGACGTTGCCGTCCACCACGGCAAAGGGTTGGTTAAAAGCGATGCTCAGGACGGCAGCGGCAATATACGGACCGATACCCGGCAGGCTTTGCAGGGTCTTCGGGTCATGGGGCAGGCATCCGTTCATCTGCGTTGTTATGATTCCGGCGGCCTGGTGCAGGTGGCGGGCCCGGGAATAGTAGCCCAGGCCTTCCCATATTTTGTAAACTGATTGGAGTTCGGCTGCGGCCAGGCATGCGGCATTCGGGAATTGATCCAGGAAACGCCGATAATAGGGGATGACGGTTTTTACCTGGGTTTGCTGCAGCATTGCCTCGGAGATCCATATGGCATATGGATCTCTGGTTTGTCGCCAGGGGAGATCCCGTTTGTTTTCATCGTACCAGGCGTGCAGGGGTTTCTGCATGGCCGCCGTGAGATCCATATCGATACCGGATAGCCGGAAATGTTTATATAGGTTAAGCGTCATGTCTGTGATGTAGCACAAGACAGTAAATCCCGGCAACGTTTCATTGACATGGGGATGATT
>SLIE01000244.1 GCA_007135795.1 Desulfobacterales bacterium | reverse complement strand
GTTGTTGTCAGCTCAGGATCGTTTCCAGCTCCCTCATTTTATCCAGGGTTTTGCTGGCCGTATACTCCAGGTGTTTTTTTGTCAAACCAACGGCCTTGATGGACTCCGGGAAGACGTTGAACCTCAGGCCATAAATACCGGTGCCAATCCCTTGCGAAAGGGAAAGCATATCTGCCAGATGCACCAGATGCACCAATTCCTTGTACTCCGTGGCCTGGTTAGGCTCGTGATGCCACCGGGCCACCGCCACAATTTCAGGACTCAGCTTCCAGTTTTGAAGAATTCGCGACCCCGCCGAAGCATGGTCCATGCCCAAAAGCATTTTTTCAATTTGCTCGAAAGATTCGCTCCGGCTATTGGAAAGCGTATTGAACTCGAGGCGGCGCTCCTGGATAAACGGATCGAGAATGACAATGCCCAGATCATGCAAAAGCCCGACCGTAAAAACCGTTTCCTCTTCTTTCATGTCAAGGAGCCGGGCCAGTTCCCGGGCTGCCACCGCAGTCCAGATGGAGTGTTTCAACAGCTCATTTGCCTGAAGCCCGTAACCGGGAAGCGAGGAGACCAGCCGGGAGGAGGCTGTCAGGGAAAGCACCAGTTCCAGTATCCGCTTTGTCCCCAGGCGAACCAGGGCGGCCTGCAGGGAACTGACTTCCTGAACACTGCCGAAATATACCGAATTCACGAGTCTCAACACATTGGCCGTCAACCCGGGATCGTATTGAACCATATCCCGAATAACGCCGAAATCCACGTTCGGGTCATCCAGGTATACCAAAAGGTTCCGGCTTAACGCGGGCATCTCCGGAAAATTGTCAATGTGCCGTTCAATTATCTCAAGGTAGCTCATAATGCGTCACTCTCCCTTCGGATTTTATTGAAAAGCGACCAGTCGCAATATCCAGACTGATGGTTCGTGATTTATTTCCACCCACCTCCTGAACATTCATGAGAAGCCCGTTTTTCCATAGAATTTTCCTGAGAACCGTAAAATTCCGTTCCCCGATTTTAAATATCCCCTGGCTGTCCATCACCTGCGCGCCGCCGGCCACGCATACAACAGCCCGGGATTTGCGAACGCCGGCCTCGTAAAGTGCGCCGAGCATCATCTGCATACCGGTATCCACGAACATGTAAGGTCGGATTTTCGCCTTTTCCTTGTCCACCTTGGACAACGGCAACATGCAGTGTATCATCCCGCCAATCCTGACCACAGGGTCATAGACCGTTACCCCGACACATGAACCGAGCGAATACGTAACCAGTGTTTCTCCGGGGTTGTCTGAAAACCGCATGTCGGCGATATCAACTACGACCAATGACATAAACTTTCCCTGACTATTTTTTTATATAGACGGACGGACGTACTGGCTTAAAATTACTCACCAGCCCTGAAAGGCTTTCGGCATGGCCAACTATCAGGTATCCACCTGGTTTAAGAAGCCGGTGTATTTCATTTACGAGCCTCTGCCTGACTTCATTATCAAAGTAAATCATGACGTTTCTACAAAAAACGATATCCAGGGGCCCTTTCATGGGAAATGGCGGGACCGCCAGGTTAAGCCATGCAAATTGAACCATTTCCTTAACCTGTTTGTTGACCCGGTAAATTTTGGCGCTTTTGCCACCAATCGGCGTAAAATACCGCTCAATTCGTTTTCCGGTTATTTTTTCGAGCTTTCTGTTTTCATATTCCCCTTTTCTGGCAATTTCAAGGACCGATGTTGAAATATCGGTTGCCAGAATTTTGACATCCCGAAGTTCCCTCAACGTTTCCGCCAGGGAAAGCGCAATGGTATAAGGCTCTTCACCGGTGGAAGAGGCCGCGCACCATACCCGCAGACGCCTCAACCCTTCATTTTCCCACTGTTGTACGACTGATTTAAGAGTATCAAAATGATCCGGCTCCCTGTAGAAAAACGTTACGTTCGTGGATATGGCATCCAGAAGCGCACTGAGCTCCGCCTGGCTGCCATCACTTTGCACGTAATCATAATAATCGTCATAATCAGCGATCTTCAGCGCCCGCATCCGTTTTCCCAGGCGTGCCGAAACAAGCGCATGCTTGTGTTCCGCCAGGTGGATGCCGGCTTCATTATAAATGAGTGCGGCAAACCGCCTGAAGGTTTTATCATCCAGCTCTGAGTATCCGTTCATTTAAAAGTCCTTGAAATCATCTTCATCTAAAGGAATATAAGCTTCCGGGCGCTTTAAGGGCTTATTACCGATCTTTCCCCCCTTGCCGGCACCGGCGCTGTTTTCCAGGGCGTACCGTTTTTCCCGGGGGTTTGTCTGCCCGGCAGCAGCGGGGTATTTTGCTTTGACAGGCTTGCTTTCCCTGCCGTTTGATGACTGAACATTGCGATTGCCGTTTCTCCCGTTACCGGTAACCAGCCGCCTGAGCTTTATAACGATATTCCCCAGCTCGGTCGCCTGGGCGGTCAATTCCTGGGCCGCCGCCGCAGTCTCTTCCGAGTTGGAGGCGTTTTGTTGGACCACCTTGTCCATTTCATGAACTCCCGCATTCAACTGCTCGATACCGAGGGCCTGCTCCTTGGAGGCAGAAGCGACTTCATCGGTCATGGTCATGACTTTTTTGTTGATTTCACTGTTATTGTGAATAGCTTCGGCGATCTCCTTATACACCATCGATGTTTCCTGGATTTTGGAACGGGAATTTTCAATAAGCTCCTGCGTGTTCTTGGCGGCCTCCGCACTTCGACCAGCCAGGTTCCTGACTTCCTCGGCAACCACTGCAAACCCCTTCCCCGCTTCCCCGGCCCGGGCTGCTTCAACAGCTGCATTCAAAGCAAGCAGGTTCGTCTGAAACGCTATATCGTCGATGGTTTTGATAATCTTGGCGGATTCCTCGCTGAGCTTGACGTTTTCCTTGAGATTTTGTTCCATTACCCCCATTTTCGTTTCGATTCTTTCGAAAGCAGGGGTTGCCTGATTTTTCATCATATCATCGATCGACAGGCTGTTTTCGGTATTCATCCTGGCCTGGGAAGCGATCTCTTCGAGGGAAGCGGAAGTCTCCTCCAGGGTCGATGCCTGCTGGCTTGCACCGGATGCCAGGGACTGACTTGACGAGGCAACCTGGGATGATGCCGAACCCACCTGCTCGGAG
>SLIE01000155.1 GCA_007135795.1 Desulfobacterales bacterium | reverse complement strand
CGCCACGGGATTTTCCCCCTTTGATCCCCAAAAGATTGGTTCATATCATATGGATCAGTCTCAAAAGCTCATTACCACGGCTACTTTCAACTCACTTTTGAAAAACGATACCCTGGGTGACTACCTGGCGGGTGAACCGGCCCCTGAGATTGCCTTTATTCAGTGCGTGGGTTCGCGCAACCGCAAAATCGGAAATGATTACTGCTCCCAGGTCTGCTGCAAAATTTCCATGCGGCAGGCCAACAAACTCCTGCATATCAACCCGGATGCCCGTATCACGATTTTCTACATGGATTTGCAGGTGATCGGCAAGGAAGTTCGGTCTTTTTACAAAAACCTGTCTCAAAATATCGCGCTGGTGCAGGGTGTTCCTGCAGAAATTCTTACGAACCCGGAAAATCAAAAACTGAAAATCGTAACCGAGAACAGGGAAGACATGTCCAGGGTTGCCCGGGAATTCGACATGGCTGTTCTTTCCGTGGGAATGGAGCCTTCCGAAACAATGACAGAAACGACCGCCATGCTTGGTCTTGTGCCTGATTCCTGGGGATTTTTCAATGCCGGGGAAGCATTGCCGGCCGAAGATGTCTATGTTTGCGGTTGCGCCCGCACCCCGACCGATATCCTGTCCGCCATGCAGGATGGACGAATAACCGCCGGCAAGGTGATCGATGAACTGGGATTATCCGTTGATTATTCGGTTGCCGGGGAGGGCAGTGCGAAACAAATGACGGTCGCTGTTTTGGGCGAGGGAGGACAGGCAGTTGCAACTGCGAAAGCCATGGCGGCATACGGGTATAAAACCTCTTTGATCGGCGTGGATGCGCCCGGGATCGGGTCCACCAATCTCTCCCCCATGGGAGATGCTTCAATAATGCAGGTTTCCGGAACGGTCGGCAACTTCAAAATTTATTGTGAGTCCGATGGAAAGCGGCATGATTTTTCCTGTGATGCCATTATTGCGGCGTACGAACCAGACCGGGTTGATATGCACCCGGATTTTTCATCCGAAAATATCATCGGCACCGAAGCCTTTTCGGCGTTATTGTCAACCGACCTGGATAAATGCCCGAATGAAATTGCCATCCTCCTCGACTATTACGGCCCCGAACGCAAGCAATGGGCGCGTATGGCGCTTGAAGATGCGCTCAAGGCAAAAAGTGCCGGGAAAAATGTTTCCATTATTGCAAACAAGATGCTCGTGCACAAGGCGGAAGGCCAGCGTCTGTATGATAAGGCAAGAAAACAAGGCGTTACTTTTTTGCGTTATGAAACACCCGGGGATGTCAGGATCGAAAAAACGGACTCGGGTATCGCGCTTACTTTAAAAGAGGCGACATTGCCGTCTTCTATCGATATTCACATCGAGTGCGCATTGCTGGTGTTGCCGCCGGCAATCGAAGCCCCGGCGGATTTTGCTCAAAAAGCTGCTGTTTTGCGGGAACGAATCGACATGGAAGGGTTTCTCCAATCACCTAACGCGCGGCACCGACTGGTAAAAAGCCCGCGACGGGGTATCTTTTTTGTTGGTGCCGGACACGATGAAACGGATTTTGATGATCTGAAACAAGAAATTGAAGAGATTCATACGTTTCTGAAAACACAGGCATTGGATATGCCAGATGTGGACACAGGCGTTACCATCAATGAGAAGATGTGTGCCCAATGCCTTACCTGTTACCGGATATGCCCTCACGGAGCAATCATCCTGAATGAGAAAATGAAGCCGCGGATAGAGCCGGACGCATGTTTTTCCTGTCATCTATGCGTTGCCAACTGCCCTGCGTATGCCATCGAGTCGGAAACCTACGCCAAGACGGAGATGGCTGAAATGGTGGAAAAAGATCGGGCTGTGGTGTTTGCATGTGAAAGGTCTGCCTGGCTTGCCGCATCCGGGACATCGATGCCGGAAAATGTCAAACTGGTGAAAATCCCGTGTACCTGCCGAATGAATATCGATGTTATTTTAAAGGCCCTGCTCAAGGGGGCGACGAAAATTATCATCGCCGGTTGTTACGAGGGCAATTGCCGGTCCATGGAGGGGGCTCGGGAGGCCGCACTGGGTGTTCGTCAAGTTCGAAAGATCCCGGGAATGGATGAGACCAAGGTCGTGTTTACACCAATTGCAGCCAATGAACCCGGAAAATTTTCGCGCATTGTTTCCAAGGCATAAGTAAAGCAAAAGGATTTCTGATAATGGGAAATACAAAAATTGATAAAAATTCAGAGCTGGTCAAGATGCATGATCATATGCTCTCGGGCGACAATATATCCGAATGTTTGACGTGCGGTGCATGCAGCACCCGCTGTTCCTGGTTCGAGGGGCAGGTCGACGAGCACAAAGGGCCCATGCCAAGGGTCATCGTCCGCATGGCCGCCCTGGGTCTGGACCGCGCGCTTGTCGACAGCGGGATGCTCTGGGAGTGTCTTTTGTGCAACCGGTGCACCGAAGTCTGCCCCATGGGGATCACCATGGATGTCGTTGTACGAAAAGCCAGAAGTCTTGATATTGCCGACGATCAGATCTCGGTGGATATGAAAAACGGAATCAAGTCCCGCCTGGAACTGGGGGATGTAAACGGCCTTACAAAAGAGGAATTTGTTGAAACCGTCGAGTGGGTCAGTGAGGAATTCGTGGATGACATGGACGATCCAAACGCTGAAATTGCCTATGACAAAGCAGGCTCGAAGTTTCTCTACCTTCCGAATCCAAGGGAACTGGGATTGAATTTGCTCCATCTCACAGCCATGGCAAAGCTTTTTTACGGCATGAAGGAAACCTGGACGCTGTCGTCCCGCCACACGGACGTCACCAATTGGGGGTACTTTGTCGGTAAAGACGATATCGCCCGTAAAATGGCTTTGATGGTGGTGGAACCGGCGGAAAAGCTCGGTATTGAGACCCTGGTTCTTTCGGAATGCGGACACGGTTACCATGTGCTCAAGAAAAATTTGGAAAATCTTATTGGCAGGAAACCGAATTTCAATGTCACCAGCATCCCTGAACTGGTACTCGAATATGCCAAAAAAGGGGTTTTAAAATTCGATCCGTCAGTTCATCCTTACACGGTTGCATATCATGATCCATGCAATCTTGCCCGCAAGTCAGGCGTTTATGACGCGCCCCGGG
>SLIE01000433.1 GCA_007135795.1 Desulfobacterales bacterium | reverse complement strand
CTGGGCGGCGGCACTTTCGATGTTACCATGATCTTCATCAGCAAGGAAGCCGTTGAGGTTATATGCACCGGCGGCGATCACAATCTGGGAGGAAAAGATTGGGACGACCGGATCGTTTCGTACCTGGTGGAAAAATTTCAGGAAGAAACCGGCACCACGGAAGATATTCTGGATGATCCCGATACATGGCAAGACTTGCAGCTTTCAGCGGAAAAAGCCAAAAAGAGCCTCTCCCAAAGGACGAAAACGCCCATCGCCATTACTCACGGCGGCCAACGCATAAAATTAATGCTTGAACGGGAAAAATTTGAAGAACTCACCGAAGATCTGCTACATCGCACGATTGATTTCACCCGGGAGATGCTCGAAGACGCAAAAGTGAAAGGCTTTAACGCATTTGATGAATTCATCCTGGTGGGTGGAGCAACCCGAATGCCGCAGATTGCTGATCAGATTTCCCGTGAATTCAATATTACGCCCAAGGTTTTCGATCCGGATGAAGCTGTGGCAAAAGGGGCAGCCATCTACGGTTGGAAACTGGCATTAAACGATGACCTCATCCGCCGCATATCCGAAAAAACAAAAAAAACAATTGCCCGTCCTGAAGTTCTTACGGAGATGATAGAGAACAAAGAGATATCGGCCGAGGATTTCGAAAAAGCGGCCCGGGAACTCGCGCACGAAAGTGGCTATACACTACCTTCGGTGGAAAACGCAATGCTCCAGGTAAAAAACGTGACCAGCAAAAGCTTTGGTGTGGTTGCGCACAATCCCAACAATGAAGAAATCGTTTTTAACCTGGTCATTAGAAACACCACCGTGCCGGTTCGAATCCAAAAGAAATTCTACACTGCGGGAGACAATCAAAAAACCGTTTTGATCCGGATAATGGAAAGCGAAACCAATAACGTCGAGATCCCCCTGGATAACGCCATGGAGATCAAAAAAGCGGTTCTACAACTTCCCCCCGATCTGCCGGAAGACTCTCCCATCGAGATTACATACAATTTAAACGAGGAAGGACAACTCAATATTACGGCAGAGGAGACGAGTAACTCACAAAAAATAAATGTCGTTGTTGACACCGCATCCGTTATAAGCGGAGATGAATTTGAACAAGCCAAGATTCGTACTCAAAAGCATGTCGTCGTTTAGTATCGGCACGAAAGCTGTTGTTTCGTCGGTTTATTATATACCAGACTAGTTTAAAGCAGTTCAATGTGCGAAATATAGTAGTTTGAGATTCGGTCTGCATGTGTATATAAAGTACCTGATCCATCAGACACCAGCTAACTTAAAACATCTCTTCCGTGACTTACACTCGGCATAATTACCTAAGGATTTATGGAACGCGAAAATTTTTATATACTGCTTGAGCTTTCGATCGATCCCCCTGAAAATGATCCGGAAAGCATAGAAGCCGCCATCTCAAAAAAACAGTCTGAATGGAGTCGTCTGCGCAATCATCCCACCCGTGGGCTGCAGGCACAAAAATGCATCAGCATGATACCCGAAATCCGCAGGGTAATGAGCGATCCCAATCTGCGTGAGCAGGAAGTCTCTGCTGCAAAAGCACATGCCGTAAAAGACAAAGCCGGAAAAATCATTGAAATTGATCGCCATATCGATATCCTCATGGGCAAGGGATTTGTTTCACAAGAAGAAATTGTCAAACTGGCGCAAATTCATGAAATGATGGAAAGCGATATCCTGGATCGGATCAGGATAAAAAAGGAAGAGAAGTTCGCCCGGGTTGATCAGCAATTGAGCCTGCGAATGGCCAAGGGTTACATTACGGAAGAAGAAATTAATAAACTTGCCAGTCGGCATAATCTTAAACCTGATGATGTAAAATCCCGGGTATACATTCCCATGCTGAAAAGTGATCAGCAGGCAAGAGATATTCCACCTCCCCGGCAAATAGACCGTTCAATTGAAAAATCCATTCGGGAAAATCTCAAAATCGTTGATAAGGTTTCCCTGTATGATTTCCTGGATCTTCACGAGAGTACCGATCTTGAAACAATCCGGACAACAGCCGTTGAAAAGAAAAAGCAACTGGCCCATACCGGCAAAAAGGATGCCGGTGTTACAGCCGGTAATATTCTGGCAGGACATTGTGTAAACATTTTTAAAAATGAAGAATCCCGAATTGCATATGATATCAGCCTGGCAAAGCACAGACTGGCCGAGCTTGATTCAGACATTGATATTTCCGGATTCAATAACAAAATCCGACCGGAATATTATGAGATTCTCCTCCAGAAGGCTATCGACTTCGGCATGGAGAAACAGGAAGCAGAACGATACATAAAAGATTACTGTAAAAGAAAAAACTGGCGTGTGGAGCAACCCAAAAGCAAAAATCGTAAACGCCTGCTTGTCGGTCTGGTTGTATGCTTTTTTTTGGCAACACTTACAGCCTTGGGTCTGATTTATGTAAAACACAGTAATGACCGGCAAATCCGTGAATCATATGCGCATCTGACAGCACGAGTAGAGGAAGAAAAAACGCCGGAGCAAAGAATTGACATGCTCAGGCAATATATTCACACCCACCAGAGTCAGAAGGACTACACCGAGGTTGTTAACGATGCCCGAAACCGTATTGAAACATATCAAGCCGCCATGGCGGATGAAAAATTTACAAAACTTAAAAACCATGTGAATATCTTAATCGGCAACGACGATTTCGAAGCTGCCAGAGCGAACATAGACAAATACCTGAGATCAAATCCACCATCGGAATTTGCGAACAAAGGCCGACGGGAATTGGCCAATATCGATATCCTAATGGAAGAAAGCGCCTTTGAAGAACTCTCCGGCGTTTTTGTGGAAGCAGGTGCAAAGGAAAAAGTCAATGCATTGATCAGTTATCTTGATAGCTTCCCTGGTGGGAAACAGGTAGATGCGGTCAACAAGATGCTTGCCGAGATCAGCAACGAATACTATATTTCCATACGAAACGACATAGCAGTGGCTAAGTCTAACCAGAACTGGCAAAAATGCATCGACCTTGCCCAAGGCTACATTGAACTTTATGATAACAGCAACGCGGACAAACTAAAAACAGAACTTGAACACTACCATCAGCAACTTCGTCAACAGCGAATCCTTGCATCTCTTCAGCAAAAAT
>SLIE01000220.1 GCA_007135795.1 Desulfobacterales bacterium | reverse complement strand
CATGTCGAACCGTCCACCGCCGGTAACACCCCGGCACTTTTGAATTCAACATTCCGCGGACCAAACAGCATAAAGAACATATCTTTGATCCCTTCAATCACCCCCTCTTCCGTCTTTAACCGGGCGAGATCATTTAACAGGTCCAGGGCCATAAAAAAATCAGCCAGCTCTTTTCTGCTGTCATTGGGCATCGCAGGGTCTTGTGCGGGTTGCAATGCAAGCCGGTTTTTCAATACGGTGTTGCTTAACAAGAGTTCAAAGTAATCCAGTCCGGCGGGTATGCGTTCCGCCTCAAGTCCTGTAAAGGCAGCGAATTCTTTCAAATTAAGCACTGCTTCCGGGTAAACGCCGGTATCGAGCAGAAGCACGGCCCGTATCGATTCCCGAAAAAAATCTTTTATCAGATACTGATCAAATCCCCATTGCTCAACCCGTTCCCGCCAATGTTCGAGCCAGCCCGGCGTGATCAGGTAATACCCCTGCTGCATGTAAAAATCGACCAGTTTGGCTGCAACGATCATGTGATGACATTGATTGAGTGTGCAGTTATGCTGCTTGAAAAGCTTCCGGTATTCTGCCGGAACCCCTGCGATACAACTACCACTGGCGACATGCAGTGTATTAAATGTCACCCCTTGTGTCACATCGGGTCGAACCTGCTGCCAGTCTTCAGGCGGAAGACCACAGCGGCTACGAAAAAAAAACACTTTCACATCCGGATATTTTGCAGGCAGATCAAGACATTCAATTTCTTTTCGATAATTTTCACAAAATACGAAAACCTGACTACTCATGATGGGTTTCCAGCAGGTTAATGGGATATCGGCCATATTCATGCACGGCTTCGGATATGGCCAGCAACACTTCATCCGGCACATGCCAGGGTATTTCCCCGTGATTGTCCGACAGGATAAACCCGCCACCCGGGGCAGCCTCCGATATGGCCTGTTTGACAGCGTTATGTGCGTCCTCCCGATTCCACCGGACCATTTCCAGTGCGTTCAGGTTGCCGATAACGCTTAATTTATTTCGGCAAGCGGCTTTTACCTGCTTTAAATCCTCCCGGGCGCTGACACCAATGCCGGCTGTTCCGGTTTCGGCGATATCGTGCACGATCGGCAGTGACATACCGGATGCCAGGTGCGTCGCCGTAGGCCCCTTTATTCTGGCCAAGGTTCGTTTGGCAACCTGGAAACCGGTTTTCAGGTACAGGTCACGGGGGATAATGGTCGGCGAGGAAACCGGGTCGAAATAGCAGATGGCGGTCGCCCCTGCCGCCAGCTGGGCATTGGCCCAATTGGCGCAAAAGATCTCGTTAACCGCCATGAGCGTGTCAAATAACTTCGGTTGACGGTAAATCAGTTCGATATATGCCTCAAATCCCATTTGCATGACCGGGAGCGAAAACGGCGACATGGCAACACCAATAATCGGGATCCGTCCGGCAGACTTTTCCGCAAGCATCCGGGTGGCATCGAGTACGTGCAGAAGGAGCGGTGATCGGGACACGTCGGGTGGTTCAAGCGCGTTTATCTGGGATGGGTCCCGGATAAACGGGGCGGCGGAATCCGGTGGCCCATCATCATGAAAAACTACCTCGCCGCCCCAGGCCTGAACTTCCATCGCGGCATAGAACAGGTTATAGTAGCAATCATGTCCGTATTTCTCCTGAAGGGCAACCTGTCCTTCAAAAACATGCCGCGCCTTGGAAAAATAATCTTTGATGGACAAGCCCAGCGCTTTTGCGCCGTGCGTGGTCATAAGCAGGAAAAAAGGGACCCGGTCGGGCTCCTTGTGCCCAAGCGTCGTCAGAACCCGCTCGAGGGGCGTGATTTCAATCGTCCGGCTCATAAGGAAAGGCCCTCCGCAACATCATTTGCGATCGAAAGCGCATCAGACGCCGTGACCCCTGCCACGTCTGCTTCCACGACCTGCCACAAGTGCGGGTCGAGTCGAAAGGGGGCACCACCAACGGCAATTTTGACAGTGGCGCCGCGCTTGCGGAGTTCCCGGCTGACCTCTTTGACATTCATCGCCGATGTAAGCATTAAAACGGATATCAACACCAGATCCAGCTCGTCATCGATCACCCGCTCAACCAGTTCATCCGCTTCCACGCGCCCGTAATCGCGCACCTGGTATCCACCTGCCCGGAGCGTGGCATAAACGATTCTCTTCCCCAGGGCATGATAGTCATTTAACAGGGCGATGGCCATTTTGGGACGGGCTTTGCGCATCCCGCTTTCGGGCGGCAAAATAGCATCGACCACGTTTTCGCAAATGCGCCCACTCATATAGACCTGAGAAAGCGCATACTGGTTATTGGCCCACCCCGTGCCGATATCATCAAGTGCCGGCACGACAATCGTTTCTACAAGTTCAAGTGGCGAATATTGATCCTTTGCTTCCTCAAATATTAGCCTGGCATTCTCCTCGTCACTGGAAAGAAGTGCCTCCCGGAAGGCTTCGGCCTGGTTTTTCAGATACTCGGGGGAACTAATCGGTTCTGCCATAACATTATCCTGATTTTAAATGATTCCAATTCATAAATATTTATTGTCGTCCAAAGCTGTAATAAATTTCTGCAAATAACACTACGCAAATTTAATCAAGCAAAATATATGCCATGGTCTACAAGTCAACAATCCTCTTGATTATATTAATTTAGAATAAAACGAAGCTCACCAATGCGGTTGAAAAAAGAACTTTTTCATATATAATTTGAAATAAACCCATAAATTTCCTTCCCGCCAGTCACTGATATGCAAAAACGCACAACCCTCCATTCTTTTTTCCGTACATGCGCTGACATAAAGTGTGTGACTGCACTACAGATGTCTCAGAAAATTGTTTCACCGCCTTGATAAAAATGAGAGAAGCGAAGCCCAACATTTACAGCACGGCTGATGAGAGATTTTCGCTTTTCCAACCCAACCTGCAACGCCCAACTGAGGGTACGATTTTTTATAGATAACCGCTAATTAAACGGTCGTATTTTGAATCCAGATCATTCAGGGGAAAAAAATTCTGCATTGTAGCTGACATCCCCGTCAAAGCCGCAAATACTTTATAACAAGTTAAACGGTTTCGAGCAAATAGTAAAGCATATACTTATAACTAGTAAGTATATGCTTAT
>SLIE01000230.1 GCA_007135795.1 Desulfobacterales bacterium | reverse complement strand
TCTGTTCATAGCGGTTTACATGATGCAGAAAATCCGTATTAAAGCGAATCCGACACTGACTCTTCCTTTGGAGGAAAGGCGCAAATTGAAAAAAGATGCTCTGGCAAATGCAGTCTAAACAACATGTAAATTTTAATTAAATTTTTCAAATCAATACGTAAAATAGAGCTCGACCGGAAACCATAATTTTGATATAGGCGAGCGCAGGCACCTTAACGGGATTATCACACGAAGAAAAAGCGAGTTTTCGCGGACTTGATTTCAATTCAGTGAAACGCCTGAAACAGGATCAGAAAAATGGTTTTCGGTCCGACTTTGACTATTCAGAAAAACGCGACGTGGAGTTAAGCTATGGAACAATTTTTTCAAACCGAAATACCCCCACTTACATTACTACTGCTGATCGTCGTAATGACAGCGATCTACTTCTATGTCATCAACAAAGATAAGAATACCCCTGATGTGGAATTCGAAGCGGTGCAACCGACTGCAGCAACAACAGTGCCCGCAGCAACTACTATAAGTCGCAAGAAAATGGTTATCATCGCAGCGGCGGCTAAAATGGTTATCAATAAAAATAAAGCCTGACCAAAATACGAACGTATTCTATAATATCGTATAATAAACACCCTTTGATAATCAGGAACTTTTTATACTGCGATTTTACCCTTTACCCGATCATTACAACCAACAATTTCCAATGTATATAACAGGTTGATACTATAATGGACGTTATCGATAGACTGTTAAATGTTTATTCAATGACCGGCATTCAAGCTTTGACAATCGGTCATGTTGTGATGTTAATGGTGGGCTCACTATTTATCTATCTTGCCATAGTTAAGAAATATGAGCCGTTAATCTTGTTGCCCCTCGGTTTCGGGGTAATTCTAACCAATCTTCCCTTGGGAGACCTGCTCGGACACGGATTGTTCGAACAGCTTTATATCCCCTTGGAAACGGAAGTCTTTCCCCTCCTTATCTTTGTAGGCGTCGGGGCTCTGACCGACTTCGGGCCGCTCATCGCATACCCCTTTTCCATGCTGTGCGGGGCAGCCGCCCAGTTGGGGATCTTTGTCGTGATGATTCTTTCGGTGGTAATTGGCTTTACGCTTGCGGAAGGTTCCGCCATTGGAAGTACGGGCGGTGCTGACGGCCCCATCGCCGTATGGGCGGCAATCCGACTGGCGCCTCACCTTTTAGGGCCGATTGCCGCTGCTGCATACTCATACATGGCTCTCGTGCCATTGATTCAGCCACCCATCATGCAAGCCCTGACCACTCAGAAGGAACGAGAGACGGTAATGGAGCAGCTGCGCCCTGTTAGCGCCAGGGAGAAGATCATTTTCCCCATCGCGCTGACAGTGTTGGTTGGGTTAATTATCCCGGCAGCCATTCCCCTGGTGGGAGCACTGGCCGTGGGAAACCTTTTGAGAGTATCGGGTGTTACCGATCGACTGGCCGCCGCTGCAGGGAATGAAATGATCAACATCATTACGATATTGTTAACGCTCACAGTCGGCGTAACCATGCAGGCGGAAACGTTTCTGGTCGTGGAAACGGTACAGATAATGGTACTGAGCCTGATCGCCTTTACCGTCGGCACGGCAGGCGGCGTCATAATGGGTAAAATCCTGTACTGGGTCACGGGCGGGAAAGTCAACCCACTGATCGGTTCGGCAGGCGTGTCCGCCATCCCGATGGCTGCCAGGGTATCCCAGAATGAAGGCCGGAAAGCCAATCCACAGAACTTTTTATTAATGCATGCAATGGGCGCGAATGTTGCCGGGGTTATCGGCACCACGGTAGCTATTGGCCTATTGATCGCATTGGCACAGTAATGGAACCTAACGACAAATCAGTCTTTTATTCCGTCAAAGGCGTGCGGCCTAACTTTTGTGGGCTATGGAAGTACAGCATTCTTCAATAACCGCAAGCCGGTCGCGCTGGCCACACCACTTTGAAGGAAAAAGGGAATATCGCCAAATCAATAAGACAGACTTTGGAGCAGACCAATGATTGGAACGGCAATATATACAGGGATCATTGCTTTTATCATGCTTTTTCTTGTAATGATTCTTCTCGTTTTTTCCGTTAAATGGATGTACGTACTGAGTATTCTCGAAAAGAATGCCATCCGCAAGCTTAGCCGGACTAAAACGGAAAAAGATAAAAAATAGCATCTTCCCGGAATATGAACTTATGACGGGTTAAGGTGACGGTAAATCAATCATGATGACTAACTTAGGCGACCCGGAACAGGGTTGCCGTATTATTCAGAACGCACAGGGGGGCAACACGTGCTCCTCAAACAATATGACCAAGTAAATAGGAGATGTTCGATGAAGGAAAAGATAGGAAACATGGAGGCCGGAACAAAAGGGGAAGATGTTGCCATAAATAACCCGGTGAAGTTCATGGACCTGACCATGCGCGATGGACATCAGTCTCTTTTCGCCACCAGAGGACGCACCGAGGACCTGATACCCATCATCGGAGAGATGGACAATGTCGGTTTTTTCGCCCTGGAAGTCTGGGGCGGGGCAACCTTTGACACCATGCATCGCTTTCTGGCGGAAGATCCGTGGGAACGAATTCGGACGTTGAAGAAATACGCTCCCAAAACACCATTCTCCATGCTTCTTCGGGGGCAGAACCTTGTCGGCTACAGACATTATGCAGATGATGTGGCCGAAGCCTTTACGGAAAGATGCTGCATCAACGGTATCGATGTATTTCGGGTCTTTGACGCGCTTAATGATTTTCGAAATTTCCGCACCGTCGTAAAGTCCATCAAGGAACACAAGAAGCATTTCCAGGGGGCCATATGCTACTCCCTGACCGAAGACAGAATGGGCGGGGATGTCTACACCCTGCAATACTACCTGGACAAGGCCAAGGAACTGGAAGAGATGGGTGCGGACACCATCTGCATAAAGGACATGGCCGGCATTATTTCGCCCTATGATGCCTACTTCCTGGTCAAGGCATTAAAAGAGCAAACGGATATACCGATCCACCTGCACAGCCATTTCACTTCCGGCATGGGAGACCTGTCGATGCTCAAGGCCATAGAAGCCGGCGTTGATATTGTTGATGTCTGTCTCTCCCCGTGGGCATATCGCACCTCTCATCCCGCGCTGGAACCGCTGATGGCCGCCCTTAAGGGAACCAGTCGCGACCCGGGGCTCGATCTCGTGCAATTGACCCGCTGTTCCGAATATTTCACGAAGATTACCCCCAAATACAGATACCTGCTCGACGAGCGGATCAATATCATAGATCCGAATGTCTTGTTGCACCAGACACCCGGTGGGATGCTCTCCAACCTGTACAACCAGTTACGGGACATGGACGCCCTGGACAAACTGGAGCAGGTCTTCCAGGAATTGCCCCGGGTACGCAAGGAGCTGGGACAGGTTCCGTTGGTCACCCCAACCAGTCAGATCGTTGGCACCCAGACCGTGTACAATGTCCTTTTCGATACACCGGACGAACGCTACAAAACGATCACCCAACAGGTCAAAGATCTTTGTTTCGGGCTTTACGGGGCAACTCCCGTGCCGGTCGATCCCGAGGTACAGAAAAAGGCCATTGCAAATCATCCACGAGGGGAAACGCCCATCACCACCCGCCCGGCTGACATACTGGAACCCGAACTGGAAAAAGCCCGCGAGGACGTGAAAGGTCTGGCCAAAGATATTGACGACGTTCTTATCTATGCCTTGTACCCCACCACAGGGAAGAAATTTCTGCGCTGGAAATACAACCACGAGGAAGTGCCCGCAGAATTGAAGGCCAGAACCCTTGAGCAGGGATTGAAGGAAGAAAAACTCGTCCAGAAAGCCCGCAAGGGACAGGTGATGGAAATTCCCGAAAAACGGGAAAACATGGAAACCTACAATGTTTACATAAACGACGAATTTGTTCGGGTGGAACTTGAAATGGTTGGTGGAGAGCCGGTTGTCACGTCAGTGACTCAACCCGTACAGCAGCAGCAGCAACCGGCTGCAGCAGCAGCACCCGCCGCCCCTGTACCACAGCAACCGCCTGCCGCATGCAATGTTTCGGCTGACGCCGTTTCGATAAATGCACCCATGCCCGGCATGATCATCTCTTACCATGTAAAGGTTGGAGATCAGGTGAAAAGTGGTGATTCTCTGGTCGTCTTTGAGGCAATGAAGATGGAAAGCACCATGGTTTCACCGTGTGACGGAACAGTGCAGAAAATTTTGAAAAATCCCGGCGATGCGGCCGAGAATGGCGAACCCCTGCTTTTAATCGGATAGATAATGCGGCCACAAAAGGAACCGCAATGAAAAAGGTATACCTGCTTGGTATTTTATTGGCGGTGCTGTTACCGGGTTTAATCTGGCTGATTGTCTATAAGGACCTGGTAATCGAAGAAACAGAAATCGATTACCAGGACCAGGCGTATACCTGGAATGCCCGTATCGGGGAGGAGGCCGGCGACGTGTTGATACGCGGCGAAAAAATCGACCTGATCAAGCATGATATCCAAACACTGATAGCTGCGTTCAACCGATCAGATAAAGATCCGGAGACGTTTCGCAGCCAGGGGAACAGGGAGCCACTGGGACCTCCAAAGCTGAAATTCATTGATGTTCAAATCGGTATTATAAGCGTGGAAGTGGTCAATTCACGATATCTGACCCAAAGAATGGGTACGACCGGGGCGGATGCGTTTATGGCCACGGCCACTTTCACGCTGACCGAGCACGAAAAAATAGACGCGGTAAACTTCGTCTTTGAAGAAGGCGATCATGCTGTTCCCGGGGTATATTCGAGATCCATATTTAAAATGTACTGGAATATCCAAAATGACGGCAAAATCAATACCCCGCCCCGGGAACAGCGACCTCCGGACCGGCTCCGATCGACAATGGTCGCCGGGAGAAACCCCAGCAGTTGCTATCGTTATACGTTATCCGTATAAATGACACATCACCATACGCCCGTTTTCTAGTGTCGTCACAGGCGGAGGCATCTGCTTGCAGTGTGCCATAACCTCAGGACATCTTGGATGAAAACGACACCCTTCGGGGGGTGATGCAGGGGATGGCGCTTCTCCCCGAACAATATGCGCATCGATTCTTTTACCCCCTGCCACAGGGACGGCCGCGATCAGCACCCGGGTATACGGGTGCATCGGGTTGCCGATGATATCCGCTGCATTGCCTATTTCCACGATCTGTCCAAGATACATTACCGCCACCCGGTCCGCGATATTGCTGACAACACTGACATCATGAGAAATGAACAAATAGGAGAGCCGATGGCTCTCCTGCAGCTTCAACAGCAAATTGATGACCTGGGCCTGCACGGAAACATCCAGTGCGCTTACCGCCTCGTCACATATGATCAGGTCCGGTTTTAAGGAAAGTGCCCGGGCAATGCTGATACGCTGACGCTGGCCACCTGAAAACTCATGCGGCCAGCGATGGATGGCGTCCCTCCCGAGCCCCACTTCCTGGAGCAATCGGGCTGCATGTTCCTGCCGGGAACCTTCGATCATTCCAAACTGAACAAGCCCTTCAGTTACGATATCCATCACATTCATTCGGGGATTGAGCGATGAGAGCGGATCCTGGAAAATCACCTGGATATGCCTTCTCAAACGGTTCATTTCCCGGCGTCCCAAAGACGGGATCGATACACCGTTAAACAGAATCTCCCCGCCGGATGCCTTCTCCAGTTGCAATAGTGTCCGGCCAAGGGTAGTCTTGCCGCATCCGGACTCGCCAACAAGACCCAGTGTTTCATTTCGGTTTATGGTAAATGAAACACCGTCGACCGCTCGCACATTTCCAGCCCCAATCGAGAACAGACCGCGCTTGATCGGAAACCATGTTTTAAGGTCAATGACTTCGAGAAGAGGATTTTCCTCACCGTTGGCGCCTGCGTGATTTATTGTCTCAGGAATCATAGGTTCAAGTTATTCATATAGTCAAATTATTAATAGAACATCGGGTAATGCAATAAGCTGTATTTATCCTGCCGGGGTGATATCCCCTTTATCCGCCAGAACACATGCCGCTGCATGCCCTGTATTGATCTCAAAAAGAGCCGGATTATCCTGAAGACACCTGTCCGAAACATGCTCACACCGGTCCTGGAAGTTACATCCTTTTGGATATGCAAGCGGGGACGGCACCTGGCCGGGAATAGCTGCAAGACGACCCTTTCCTCCCACAGCAAGTGTTGGGATTGCTTTGAGGAGCCCGATGGTATAGGGGTGTACCGGATTAACAAAAATGTCGTTCAATGCGCCGTATTCCACAATTCTCGAGGCATACATAACCACCACCCGGTCGCACATTTCCCATACCACCCCCATGTCATGGGTGATGAGCAGAAGTGATGCATCATTTTCCTTCATATCCCGTATCAACGAAAAAATCTGCGCCTGGGTGGTTACATCCAATGCGGTTGTCGGCTCATCGGCAATCACCAGGGCGGGTGAAAGCATCAAGGCCATGGCAATCATGATCCGCTGCTGCATCCCCCCCGAAAGCTGGAAAGGATATGCGTACATCCGCTCTTCCGCATCCGCGATACCCACCTTTGAAAGCCAATCACGGGCATACTCCCAAGCTGCTGTTTTGGACATCTCCCTGTGAAAACGAATGGCTTCAATCATCTGCCGTCCAATACGATGCAGGGGTGACAAAGCGGAATGCGGTTCCTGGAAGATCATACTGATCGAAGCCCCACGAATATTTCGCAGCGCCGATGGTTTCAATCGCAGTAAATCATGTTCTTCAAAGATAACCTGCCCGGATTCGATATGCCCCGGGGGTGATGGTATAAGCCGGGTAATCGCAAGTGCTGTAACCGATTTGCCGCAACCCGACTCCCCCACCAGTCCCACGGATTCACCCCGGTCTATGTGAAGGGAGATGTCATCCACCGCATTGAAAGCCCCCTCGTCCGTATCGAATCGAACCGACAGATTCCGTATGTCGAGCAGTTGATTGTTCATTCTCATCCGTATTCCAAATTACTCAAGACGACTGTATTGTTTGGGGTCATAAGCGTTTCTGACCCCTTCACCGATAAACACCCCAAGGAGCATCACCGTAAACAATGCAATAGATGGGTAGACGATCAGCCACCAGGCCCACCGGTACTGTTGCGCCTGGAAAATCATTTCTCCCCATGAGGGTGTTGGCGGGGGCAGGCCAAAGCCCAGGTAATCAAGCGCAGCAAGCGCCCCGATGGCACCCACCAATGAAAAGGGGAAAAATGTGATTACAGGCACCATTGCATTGGGGAGAATATGCCGAAATATGATTTTGCGTGTCGGAATCCCCATACACCTCGCCGCCTCGACAAACGGCCTGTTCCGCAAATTCAGAAACTCGGCCCGGATATAATAAGAGATGCCGATCCAGTTGAACAGGCCATATATGATCAGGAGCAACATAAAACTCCGACCGTAGATGGAGCCCATCAGGATCATAACGTATAAAAACGGCAACGCACTCCATATCTCGATCATGCGTTGGGCGGTAATGTCGATTTTTCCACCATAATACCCCTGCAGAGAGCCTGTAAGGATTCCAAGGAACATGGAGCATCCCACCAGCAGAAAGCCGAAGGTCAGGGAAATACGCAAACCATAAACGATCCTGGAGAGCACATCCCTGCCGGCCGCGTCGATACCCATGGGATGCCCCTTGACCGGCGGAAACGGAAACCGAACATCGGTTTTTAAAAAAGAGACCTGGTACTGGCGATCCCCTGCCACAATCCGCTGATCATCGATGGGCTCAGCAAAGCGCTCTATAACAAGACTTTCAAGCAACCGCTGGTCGTCTTCATCGATCCTTTCCCATAAATCCGGCAAGGGAATAACCGGTTCGAGTTTTTCATCAAAAACGGCTTCCTGGGCCGTCTCCCCGTCCGAGGGGACTTCACGGAAAATAAGGCGAAGGGTTTCCGGGGGATTTTCTCGCGGGACGTAGCTGGACAATGACACATCAAACACGTTGCCCCCCCGTGACATGCGAAACGACTGGTAGGATGCCTTCTGATTGCTGAATCGTTCGTCAAGCCCGGCTTTCAATTCTTCCGGAAAATCAAAATAGCGGGAAAGGTCTATTTCCCCGTGCATTTGTTTTTCCGCATCAATGAAAAAATCGAAAAAACTGGAACGAACCGCCTCTAACCGAGGTGTGACATCAACCGTGCCGACCCTTAAAACCGGCGTAAATTGAACACGCACCTCATCATCGATTGCAATGGTATCCGCTTGTATGGTTTCGTAAGGCCCGTAAGGATGCGGTGGAAAAATAATGAAATTTTCTTCATTTTCGGAAAACGGCGCTTCATGCCGGAGCATTTTGTAATTGGGACGCGTCTGACGCCCGCCTTCCAGAAAATCCGCCTCCGCATAATATCTCAAAAGCGGGAAATAAGACTTTCCATCATGTCGGACATATAGGGGAACGCCATTGCAAAGAAGCTCTGCAATAAGGCTCAATCCGAAAATCAACGCCAAAATCCAGAAAGAGTAATAAGAACGACGGCTTTCTGCAAAACGTGTCAAACGTTTTCGGGTTACCGGATTTTTAATGATACGCATATGCACCTGTGTTAACGCCCGGCCTATGACCAGGATTTTTCATGCTCAACTATATAATATGATCCAGGGATATTGACTTCTACAAGCTATCTCAAATAATCCAGCATCCTCTGGCGGCGTTGTGAGGCGCTTCAAAATGCTCACATATGCGCGTACACGTATATGCGCCGCTTTTTCATCGCCTCGCGCCTTGCCAGCGGGTATGATCTTTTTTTTGAGATAGCGTGTAATGATTCCGAGGATCGTGTTTGAGTTTCGTATAAAAACTATTTTGTAAAACAGAAACCTTACCGCCGCTGAAAATCAATCCGTGGATCAATCAAAACATAACAAAGATCAGATAAAATATTTCCCAACAGGCCAAGTATTGAAGTGAGCGCAAGTATCCCCATAAAAACGGGATAATCTCTCCCTACGATCGCCTCGAGGCTTAGCCGGCCCATGCCGGGAATTTCAAAAACCTGCTCGATAATCACCGATCCAGCAAACATGACAGTCAGGATCGCTCCAAATCCGGTGGCGATCGGAATCAGGGAATTGCGGACCGCATGCCCCCAGATCGCCCGGTAATATGACCCCCCCTTGGCCAGGACGGTCCGCACATAATCCTTACTGATCTGTTCGATAAGTGAATTTTTCATCAGAAGGGTCAGAATGGCAAAATTCCCAATCACATAACACAACACCGGAAGGAACATGTGCATGAAAATATCTTGCATCTTCCCAAATGTTCCCAACTGGGCATAGTGATCCGAATAAAACCCCGCCGTCGGAAATATGGACCAAAGCCCATCGACTGTCCCGCCAAAAAGCATTTTCAAAATCATACCAAGGGCGAACGCGGGAACGGCGTACCCGACAAAAACGACAATACTGGAAGTAATATCAAACACGCTGTTATGCCGGAGCGCCTTCATAATTCCCAAGGGGATGCAGATCAGGTAAGACAGGAGCAACCCGGTTACCCCGAAAATCAACGATACCCTGAACCGTCCCTGAATCAATTCCCAGGCGGTTCGATCGGGGTAACGGTATGAGGCCATCTGCATGCCGATCTTATCGTCTATCAGCCATTTTTTATAACGCAAATGAAACGGCTGGTCAAAACCGTAATAAGCCTCAATTTCGGCACGTTGCCGTTCTGTTATGGTTTCGGCGCTGCCCTGGCCCCCCCGGTATTCACCTTCACCTATCCCTTTCATGCCCATAATGGCCTGTTCCACAGGACCACCCGGTACAAATTGGATCAAACCAAAGCAAAGAAGGGTAATGCCGATAAATGTCGGGACCACAAGCAGGATACGCTTGATGAAATAATTGAGTCTTTCCATGAGGAAGTCGGGTGTTTAAATTTGCTTTAAACCCTGCATGACGGAATTACAGGGGAAGTTACCGTATCGAATCCCTATTACAGTAATCGAGGTATGTTTTCAAGGCAAAACAATGTTGACGGTTTTTTACGACGCCATTAAAGCGGGTAATACGGTCGGGTTACGCTCTGATCATACAACAAAATGATCAATTCCGACCGGGTAGTGCCGGGTGTTGCCCGTGGCAACAATTGCAGGAGGTTGCTTATGGCTCTTGGCGAAGCGCAGATAAGCGACCTGTGGCCTTGCCGTTCATCACAGGGACATCTAAAAGCAAGCCATAGAGATATAAGCGTTCTCATGCAGTTGCCAGGGCAACAGCCGGTACCGCCTGGTTGAAGTTGTCCTTGATTGCGCTGAAGTAGCCGGACGCGAGAAAGGGCATAACCCAGGAGACAGATTATGCCCTTTAAATCAATACTTTGAAATAAAGCGAATTTTACCGCTTGGAGAACTGGAAGCGAGCGCGTGCACCACGCTGACCGTATTTCTTCCGTTCCTTGGTGCGGGGGTCACGCTTGACCAATCCGGCTTTTTTCAAAACAATTCGAAAATCCGGATTGGATTGGAAAAGCGCCTTTGTTATGCCGTGTCGGATCGCACCTGCCTGCCCTACGATACCACCGCCTTTAACGGTGATCTTGATATCATATTCGCCGACAGTATTGGTTAGTGAAAACGGCTGCATGATCAGTTCGTGAGCCGATGCCATTCCCAGGTACTCTTCTGCCGGTTTGTTATTTATGATGATCTCACCCGTTCCGGACTTTAACCATGTTCTGGCGACCGACATTTTTCGTTTACCGGTTGCATAAAAAAGCTGCTCTGCCATTTATCCCCCAAGTCTGAATAAAAATATTTACAAGGTAATCTGTTTAGGTTGTTGCGCATCGTGCGGATGGTTTTCGCCTGCGTAAACCTTAAGTTTCTTTAACATCAATGTTCCAAGGCGGTTCTTGGGAAGCATTCCCTTAACCGCAAACCGGATTAGATCCTCAGGTCGTTTTTCACGTAGTTTTTCCGCGGTTGTTTCCCGTAGCCCCCCGATGTACCCGGTATACCGATAGTACGTCTTCTGCTTCCACTTACGTCCCGTCAGTCTTACTTTATCGGCATTGATAATAATTACGAAATCGCCTGTATCGACGTTTGGTGTGAACAGCGGGTTTCGCTTGCCTCTGAGGTGGGACGCCACTTCCGTGGCAACGCGACCGAGGACAAGGTCCTTGGCATCCACCACTACCCATTTCCGATCAACTTCACTTGCTTTGACGCTTTTCGTATATTTTTTCAATGGCTGTCTCCTGTTTTTGAATTAATTGGAGATATGTAACCAAAAGACTGCTTGCTGTCAAGGGAAAAAGCGATTAAGTTCATAAATGGCTTTCTGACAAGTTTCCGATAACAGCCAAAAAGGAGTCTGATATGGCCAATCTCGAGGTAGAAGTCAAATTCTATCTTTCGGATTTAGAAACGACCCGAAACAACATAAAAAAAGCCGGCGGAATCTTTAAAGGAAAAGAAACCGAAGACAATATCCGTTTCGAGGATGAAAATTTCAGCCTCATAAAAAATGGGTCACTGTTGCGGCTCCGGAGCGCAAATTCACGATACACCCTGACATTCAAGGGAAAAACCATGAATCCGTCACTGGATTTCAAGATCTATGATGAAATTGAACTCGTGGTCTCTGATTTTGAAAAAATGATCCAAATTCTGGGACATATCGGCTACAAACAGGTTCAGCGCTATGAAAAAATCCGGGAGACATATGTAATCGGTCCCGTCCTGCTCTGTCTTGACACGATGCCGTACGGAAATTTTCTCGAAATCGAAGGAGAACCCGGAGCCATCCCATCAACCGCTCAAGCGCTCGGCCTCAAATGGGAGAACCGCATACTCGATAATTATCTTGGCATGTTTGAACGGCTTAAAGAAATATATCACCTGGACTTCAATGATGTGACGTTTGATAATTTCAAACAGACTCATATCGATCTGGGTAAATGCATTCATCTTTTTTTTGCATCCAATGAAACAGCAGATGGCAGGGAGTAGGCGCTGTCACTTTTGAAAACCAAGATGGGAAAACGCCGCCCCGGATGCTTTTCGGC
>SLIE01000304.1 GCA_007135795.1 Desulfobacterales bacterium | reverse complement strand
GCCGTAAGATTGAAAAGTTTGAGTGTCAGTGTCACATTGCCGTTTTCAGTATCAAGATCGCTGTTTTCATGGCCGCCTTGTGGGCGAAGTGCGGCAAAGCACCCTTTCTTTCTGAAAGCGGCCCCGAAAAGACCCGGCAGCGCCCCGGAAAGGGCAATGGCGGCGTTCGGGGTTACGCCGCACGTAGCGGGATCATCAACCGGTTTGCCGTTTTGCAGAATTGTCCCGATATCGTTTTCAATAAAGTCGGCATCAACTCCAGGGAGCGTTTCCAAAAAAGTTTTAACTGAAGCGTCACGAGGTGTATCGAATAAAAATCCATACCCGGAAAGCGCCGTAAAGAAATCGGACGCGGCTGCCGGAATCTCGATCTGGATTATGTCTCCGGATATCTTTTTCATGATGCTCGATTACATCATCCCGAGTGATGGTCGATGACCTTCAATTATGGTGGTCCAGGACGCAGGAATGGATCGTGAACAAAGGCGGCATGAAAAACATGCGCACTGGTTTTTTCCGCACATGTTTTTCATGCCTTGTGAGTTGCTTTACAGGTCTGAGAAGACGTCGTCGAGTTCGTCATCCGATACTGTGAAGGTGACATTGTGGGGCGCGAACCCCTCTTTCAGGAAATAATCAGGAAGACGGTCGTCTTTTTTGCTGAACCCTGCCGCTTCATTGAAGTCCCGTTCCATTTTGGTCACTTTCTTACCAAGTGCCGTAACGTCCTCGGCCGTGAGCTCGAGACCGTGAAATGTGTTGATCATGTCGATCATGGCCTGGAATGTTTCCGGCTGGTCCAAGACGGCAAACGCAATGAACAGACACATGCCGGTGGAATCGATAGCCGCCGTTGCGTATTGCAGGTTGCGGGAGAGCTCCACCTGACCTTTGGGTGAAAGCGGGTCAACAGTGCCGCCGACGCCCAGAAGGTTTGCGGTAACCGCATACCCCGCGGTATGATCCGCTCCCATGGTGCTGGTCGCATAGGTGACGCCCATTCCCTGGACGGCTCGCGGGTCATATGCCGGCATGGCTTGATTTTTCACCACCGGTACCCGTTCAACCCCGAAAACCTTACCTGTAACAGCCGCGCCGCTACCCAGAATTCGTCCCAACGGGGTCCCTTTGCCGACTTCCTTGACAAGATTGATCGCTCCGTCCGCATCCCCGAACTCAAGGAGACCCGCATCCATGGCAACGCCGATGGTGGCCCCCATTTCAATGGTATCGATGCCGTAATCGTCGTCAAGACGATCCATCATGGCAATGGCATCAAGATCGTCGATGCCGCAGTTGCCTCCGTGAGACCATACGGTTTCATATTCGGGTTGTTTCGTGAGGTAGTGGCCGTCTTTGTCGTGCCATATACCGGAGCAGCGGATGACACATCCCCGGTGGCAACCGTGCGTGGCCTTGCCGCCCCGGGATGTTATCGTTTCCGCCTGTGTTTCACCACTAATGGCGGCAGCACCGCTGAAGCGGCCGGTTTTGAAGTTGTAGGTCGGGTAGGCGCCGGCCTCGTTAACCACGTTGGTCAGGACGTTCGTGCCATAAGCGGGCAACCCCTGACCTGTAACCGGATGCTTTTTAAGCCCGTCCACAAACGTCCGGTTGGCGGCCTTGAATTTTTCCGGGTCTTTTGGCGAGCGCATGGACATGCCGGTATCATCGATCACGATGACCTTGACCCCCTTTGACCCCATGACGGCGCCCACACCACCGCGTGCTGCGTGCCGGGCCGGTCGCTGTTCCATATCCGTAAATGCGACTGTCGCTGCGGCCAGTTTCATCTCCCCGGCCTGCCCGATGGAGACGCAGGCGATCTTGTTGCCATACGCCTGTTTCATCTTTTCAACCGTGTCGTAGTTGCCCAGCATCTTCAAGTCGGGGTCGGGCATGATCTTCACCCCGTCGGCACTGATATGGATTTTATAAAGCGTGTCCGCCGCGGGTTTTCCTTCAAGGACGATGGCGGCATACCCCAGACGGGCAATCATCTGGCCGGGCTGTCCCCCGGCGTTCGCCTCCTTGATGCCACCCGTAAGTGGGCTTTTGCACCCGACGGAAACACGGCCGGACATCGCACCGGTTGTTCCGCCCAAAAGACCGGGCGCGATAACCAGTTTGTTCTCCTCGCCGAGGGCATGGCACGTTGGGGGTACCTGTTTGGAAATTATGGCCGATGTCAACCCCCGACCCCCAAGGCCGGCAAAATCTCCGATTGGCTCGGTGGTATACGATGGTTCTCCATTCGGTCCCATGTTGATGCGCAAGATCTTGTCCATGTCGCTCCTCCTGTTGAGACAGGTTTGATTGGAAACTACGTTTTTTCAGTTGCAGGCAAGGCGTTTAAAAGAAACCTGTAAATTACATTTTCCGTATTTGAAAACCAGTGTTTATTATTGGCGAAAATATCATGAAATACAACCCTAATGAACAGGTTGTGCCAGGGTTTCGGATTCCTGTCTTTTGGCGTGTTAACGGTAAAGTATATGACAGTGGGGATGAACCACAATATAGTTCTCGGAGTCCGAAATTTCAAATCGCCGTATTCTATGGTCAACCGGACTTTGTTTCTTGAATTTCATCGAAGGATTCTTCTTTTCCCCGGTTCAGAATAAACTTTGGTTCACGGCCGTGTTTTCCATCGTCATAGCATTTTCTGGCGTACCAGTCCACCTGGCGACAGATACCGCGGATGATGTTTACTTCGCCGGATTGCAGCGGCAACCGAGAAAAGAAACGTCTGAAACGGTTCATCCAGTATTCCGGGTTGTCAGGCTGTATGAAACAGATGCGAACCAGCATGATCTTCAATTGCTCGTACATGGCATCGAGTTCCGGGTGGCGTGCGAGCTTGGGGCTGAACGCGGGAATTTCAATCGTAGCGGCATTGAACAATTCATAGCAGACGATCATCACCGCCTGGGCAAGATTGATCGATGAAAATTCAGCCGTTCGGATATGAACCAGGTCATGGCAGTTTCGAAGTTCTTCGTTGGTCAGGCCCCGGTCTTCCGGTCCGAAAACAATTGCAACCCGGTTTTCCCTGCTGATGGGGACAAGCATTTCCGCCATTTTTGCCGGACTTTTGATCATTTGTCGACCTTTGCCAAGCCTCGCGCTGGTTCCCACGATATAGCCGAATTCGGCCACAGCGCTTTTGAGAT
>SLIE01000535.1 GCA_007135795.1 Desulfobacterales bacterium | reverse complement strand
TAAACGAGATTGCCAATATTTGTGAAAGCGTAGGCGCCGATGTAAGGGATGTCCGGGTCGGAATCGGCTCGGATCACCGGATCGGGTATCATTTTATTTACCCTGGCCTGGGTTATGGCGGGTCTTGTTTTCCAAAGGATGTCAAAGCGTTAATTCAGACCGCCCTGGAAAATGAGTATGAACCGGGGTTATTGAACGCAGTGGAAGATGTCAATCAACGCCAGAAGTTCCGGATGGTGGAGAAAATCAAAGCCTATTTTTCGGATAAAGGCGGCCTCAGAGGAAAAATCATGGCGGCATGGGGACTCTCCTTTAAAGCAAATACAGATGATATTCGTGATTCAGCGGCGATATATCTTATCGAGGCGTTGCTTGAGGAAGGGGTCCTTGTCAGAGGTTTTGATCCTGTGGCAAGTAACAATGCCCAGGAATATTTTGCAGATAATGCCGGTTTTGAAATTGCTGATGATCAGTATGAGATGCTCGATGGGGCGGATGTACTTGCTGTACTCACGGACTGGAACCAGTTCCGAAACCCCAATTTCAACATGATCTGTCAAAAGTTGAGATTTCCGATGGTCTTTGATGGGCGGAATCTGCTGGCGACTAAGACGCTTTCCAGATATGGACTTGGATGTATTCGTGTGGGTCGGCCTGCGGTAGGGTTGGCGCAACCAGATCAATGCCCCAGCGATAAAGAAGTGTTAGACAAGTTTATCGAGAACTGATGCACCTCTGACATAATTATTATTCCAGGCATGGTGTCAGGTATGACGGAGCTGTTATTGTGTTTTGTTTTAGGTTGAAGAAGGTTGAAGGAAACTTCGTCTTAATTAAAAAAAAGGGGCTCTCCGGGGAAGGAGAACCCCTTTTTTTGAATTATCAGGTTTCGTTCGATTCCGATGGCGGGGGAATATCAGGAAACGATACGAACCCGGCGGGGAAATCAAAAACCGTTTGCATAAGCCTTATCTGCTTTTGGCAGGCGGCCCGACAACGTAAATTTCATTATAAATGAAAAACGATCCATGTCAACTATATAAATTGTATTTTATTTATTAAACAGTGTTTGGGCATGTTACTTTCTTTTTGTCCGTTTACCTGGTACAGACTTGACGGATCAATAAAATCGCGAAAAGAATCATGAAAAAACCAAGTGGCCAATTCATAAGGGGACAGTAACGTATGGAGTTATCCGAGCAACAGCAAAAAGCCGTAGAACATATCGGATCCGCACTTGTGGTAGCCGGTGCCGGATCAGGAAAAACACGGGCACTGACTGCGAAGGTTGCCTATTTGATTGAAAACGGGTATCAGCCGGAAAATATTCTGGCCATTACTTTTACAAACAAGGCAGCCGATGAAATGAAGCGCCGGCTGGTTGAACTGACCGGACTGCCTGCGCAGCGATTTCCATGGGTCCGTACATATCATTCCGCATGCTATCAAATACTTCGAACACACTGCCGATTGCTCGGGTTTGATGTGCCGCTCCAGATTTATTCGATGTATCATCAGCAAAAACTTATCACCGAGATCACAATCGCGTTCAACATCGACAAAAAGTACACAAATGCGATCCGAACAGCGATTTCAAATGCGAAAAACTCCGGAAATCCGATGGCCTATATAGACACATGCCGACGTCTCGGGCCTTTCAGGCTTGTGGACATATATAACCGGTATGAAAAGGAGTTGTTTGAAAGGAACGCCGTCGATTTTGACAACATCCTGATGCTTGCCCGCAATCTGCTCCGCGATCACAAGTCGGTCAGAGATGATTACCGGGCCCATTTTTCATATATCCTGGTTGATGAATACCAGGACAGCAACAATCTTCAGGAGGAGCTCACCCGACTTCTTTTGGGAAATGGTAACCTTTTCTGTGTGGGGGATGACTGGCAGGCGATTTACGGGTTCAGGGGGAGTAATGTCGATCATTTCCTGAGTTTTGAAAAAAATTTCAAGGCAGCGAAAATTTTCAGAATGGAGCAGAACTTTCGGTCTGCCGATGAAATCGTCTCCACCGCCAATAAATTGATTCAGTATAATCCCGACCGGATGGATAAAACCTGTTTTTCCGATAAAGACGGCGGGTGCATTGAGACCGGACACTTTTTTTCAGATGCCGAGGAGGCCGACTGGGTAATCGGAAACATGATTGCGCTTAACAGAAAAGGGATCAGCTTTGATCAGATGGGAATACTCTACAGGACCAAATTTTGCTCTTTTCCGTTTGAGCAGGCATTGCGCGCCAGGGGTATTTATTATCGCATGCTCGGTGATCGGGGCTTTTTTGAACGCAGGGAAGTACTCGATATAAACAGTTACCTGGCAGCGGCTGTATTTGAAAAAGACGATGCCTCTTTTGAAAGGGTCATAAATACGCCAAAGCGGGGAATCGGCCCGAAAATGATCGAGCAATTAAACAGCTACCGGCTTGACGGTGATGGGCTCCAGGGGGCGGTACGCCGCGCCGTAACAAAAAAAATGCTGAAGCCGAAGATCCACGAGTCTTTAGTATCGCTGCTTTCTTTAATAGATGATGTCCGGGATATGAAACCCGATGGTGCAATCCGTACAATTCTCGACCGAATTGATTATTACGGGCATCTAAAGGCTTATTCCAAAACGGATCGCGATTATACGGCCCGTACGGAGAATATCGAACAATTGATATTTGCCGGTTCCAAGTATGACAACCTTCTGGATTATATCGAAGAAGCCGCACTTATTCGGGAAGACAGGGCTGAGGAAGAAGAAGAAAACACTGACCGGGGCGTAAGTCTTTCAACGATCCATGCGAGTAAAGGCTTGGAATACCACGTTGTCTTTGTTGTCGGATGCGAGGAAAACCTCTTGCCGCACTGGAAGGCGATGGAGTCCGAGGATGAACTTCAGGAAGAACGTCGCCTGATGTATGTGGCCATGACCCGGGCAGAAAAATTTCTGTTTTTGAGTTCGGCCGATTACCGCAAGGGGCAGTTCAATCGTGCCAGTCGTTTTTTGGATGAAATTCTTTAATGTATCTGTTACTTGACACTTTAGGTTCTTGAAAGTATTATCTCTTTTATTTTTCTAAGGGATTCGGTCATGAAAGGCGGCGCTGGAAAAGACAATTTATAGCATCCGCCGCTTCTGTTTTTGTTGTCGACAATTATTTTTTCCATATCTTAC
>SLIE01000467.1 GCA_007135795.1 Desulfobacterales bacterium | reverse complement strand
TGTCGTCATCGGAAGGTTTTAGAGAAAAGCAATCATCTTCGCCAATTCTGGAAAAAGCCGGTCGGCATACTGCCGACCGGCTTTTTTTCGATATTTTTGCCAATCCATGTGATTTATTCTGCTTGGTACAATGTCCGGGCCGTCATGTCCGGGCCGTCAGTCACTGTCACTGAGTGAATTGGCCTTTTTCATAGCCAGGCAGGAGCCTGGCGGTCCCAGAGGAAGCACATTACTCCCATAAGCCGGTCGTCGCTGACGATAGTTTGCAAGGGGACGAAGAAGTGCAGGATCCCCTATTTCATTTTTTTCAGCGCCTCGATGGTATGAGACGGATCGGGCCGGACGGTGTAATCCGCGCTTACCTCGGCGTAGCGGATAGTCTGGTCCGTGTCGATAATATAGCGGGCGGATATGGGCAGGTCCCAGGAACCGTCGTCATTGCTTTTGTCTACGTGAAGACCGAATTGCTGGTAGACATTTTTTAAATCGTCGGGAACCGTATACACCAGGCCGTATTGGCTGGCTACCCGGTTGCCGGAATCGACCAGCAGCTCCATGGTCAGTCCCCGTTTTTCGCTGAATTTGCGGGAGGCCTCTTCGCTTTGAGGTGAGATCATGACAAGCGATGCGCCCGCTTCTTTAAACTGTGCGTGTGCAGCTTCAAGAGCTTCCAGCTCGAGATTGCAGAACGGTCACCAGCCGCCACGGTAAAAACCAAGCACCACCGGGCCCGCAGACAACTTTTGTGTCAGGTTCACCGCCTGGCCGCGGGCGTTGTTCAGGGTGAAATCCGGCGCGATATCGCCGACTTTTTTTGCCCGGTCCATTATACCGGATGCGATTAGGTCTTCGGTGGCACGGTGCATCACATCCAGTGCTTCTTTTGGGGCCGCGGCTTTCATTTTTTCCTTCTGGTTGTCGAGCTTTTCTTCTAGTGTCATGGGATTCTCCTTTTTTTCCAATCAGCCGGTTTTAGTCAGCACCGGACTTTTTCGCGTCTCAGCCCCCCGGCCTGTAATCTTTGACAGTATTCATAAAATCGGGAATCTGCTGCTTCCTTTCTGATGCAATGTTTCACGGTAAAAAGACAAGCAGGTAAAAAGTGACAACGGGTCTTCGCAACAATTAGGTTATCGTATATGCTATATATAAGAACAGTCGCCGGAAATGACAAACCAATGTTGCGTGCGATCAATTATATATGGGCCAGCCAAGCACCGGTTGGAACAAAGAGTACCCAACACCCGGGAATGACATCTCTGTTGCCGATATCCCTGACAAGACGAAACTTCTTACGGGTGCAAGAACTTTCGTGAAATGTGCAATTTTTGAGCATTCAGGCTGAAAAAAGAATTAAACACCTTGCCTGGGATGGGGACAACCGGCGGGGACCAACTGATTGCTCCGGTCGACGGCGTCGGCCATCTCCCCTACGACAAAATCTGGTATGCTTTCCATAATGGTCGACCCGCAGGACGGGCGATGACGGCCGGATCGAGGAGATGATTGAACGGGCGCGGGAAGCGGATGGCCATGCTGAGGAAGCACTGAAAGCAGGACAAAAGTAAAAAGCACGTCCGGGAATCATTTCGATGGCCGATGGTTATGCCTGGCAGATGAACAGAGGGGCCGGTGGTTTTGTCATGCGAAAAAAACGGTATTATTTTTTACCAGAAGTAAAAAGCATACCCAGAGGAATCATACAGCCATGACAGCTTCCATAGTATCCCTGCCCGAACTGAATAACCGCCGGTTTGTATTCCGGGACCGGGATCACGCCGGGAAAGTAATAGGAGAGATGATCCAGGCGGACAACTTTGAAAACGCAATCCTGCTTGCCATACCCGCAGGCGGTGTACCAGTGGCCATGGCTGCTGCTAAACAAACCGGGATCCCCGCAGAGATTGCAACGGTCAGCAAGATCACCCTGCCCTGGAACACCGAAGCCGGGTACGGAGCCATCGCATTCGACGGCACCATGCGATTGAACGACGCGATGCTTCCGCACTTGAACCTCACGGACCGGCAAATGCGCGAAGGGATCAATGCCACGCGAAAAAAAATCATGCGGCGGGAGCAAATGCTTCGGGGCGAAGGGGCGTTTCCATCGCTTTCCGGCAAAACCGCCATTATCGTCGATGATGGACTGGCTTCCGGATTTACAATGTTTTGCGCAATCGATGCGGTGAAAAACGCAGGAGCTTCAGAAATTGTTGTTGCGGTACCCACGGCGCCGTTGCGAACCATCCGGGCAGTTGAGAAACTTGCCGATCGTGTCTACTGCCCGAATATCCGGGAAGGGGGATCTTTTGCTGTAGCAGATGCCTATGAGAACTGGTATGATCTATCCGACCAGGAGATCCTCGAAATACTGAAACGTCCATAAGGAGGCCTGCGCCCGGGTTCATTAATGTCATGCCTTCGACTTCTTCTTGTTTTATTTCTTCTTTTCAAAACTGCCGGGTTTGAATTGTTATCGATCGTTCTGCCTCCAATACCATTTTACGCCCTGGTCTTTACCCTTTCCAGTTCCATCTTCCACTGATCAAGCCAGGCTTTCTATTACTGCCGGTATAGTTCTTTTTCACTCATGACTGACTCCAAGTTCCATAGTGTCAACTTATTTGTATTAAATAAGCACAATTTTCAAAGATTTCTCCTATTGCCAAATGCCCACTGCTAGCGACCACCCCCCTGCATACGTGCCCTTCCCCGCTATTATCACCATGACGACTTTCTGTAATGGTCTTTTTATTTGCTTCATACCAACCATTCATTTTGCTCGTAACTGTTTTCAACAATCTGTTACAAGCCTCAATTGCAGACAACTGCGGTATTCTTTTGGACAGCGCGCTTAAAACCGCTAACCGCATGGTTCCAGTAACGATCGCCGGATTTCTTGATATGCTTTCACTCTTGTCCAAAAACCGATTTAGTGTAGTAGACTATATTTGACTAAATCTTTTTGAAGATTTGAAAATAAAATCCTCCTTGTGGGTAAATGTTGTAAATGTTGAGTTGACAAGAAACAACAGCCCTAAAAAAACAAAAGAGGATGACTAATGGTAGAACATGCGAGCATGTTCAGTCAACTGATTGCTATGATCCATCGTAAAAAATTCCATGAGCCCGTATATCGTCATGAGCTTGAGCGCTATGCTAACCATTCAATTCATAT
>SLIE01000466.1 GCA_007135795.1 Desulfobacterales bacterium | reverse complement strand
TAACGAAGTAGATGGGACTTTTAACGACGCCATCGAACTTAAGAAAAGGAAAACCACATGTCATTAAAACCCAAAAAAGAAGAACTGCGACAAGCGGTTAAGTGGATCAGCGAAACTAAACAATATGAACCGGGGAAGACAAATCAAAAGCTTGTGGAAGAAGCTGCCCTGAAGTTCAATCTGTCACCTGTTGACACGGAATTCCTGTATCGGTTCTTGCGCGGAGAAGCCGATACCGGTTGATTGGGGTTAATACAGTGTCCAAAGTTCAAATCCTCCCTGAGATTTTGTCCAATAAAATAGCTGCCGGCGAAGTGGTCGAACGACCGGCCTCGGTTGTCAAGGAGCTTGTTGAAAATGCGATTGACGCCGGAAGCGACCGGATCGTCGTCGAAATTGAGCAGGGGGGACGTGCTGTGATCCGGGTTTCGGATAATGGTTGCGGCATGGGGCATGATGATGCCCTTCTGGCGGTTGAACGATACGCCACCAGCAAGATTGCCACGGAATCCGATCTTTTCGGCATTAAAAGCCTCGGCTTCCGGGGAGAGGCGTTGCCAAGCATTGCCGCGGTATCGCGATTTACAATGATCAGCCGTGAGGAACAATCAGATATAGGCACGCAGATTCAGGTGGAAGGCGGAAGAATCAAGGCAGTCAACCCGACCGGCGCCCCCCGGGGAACCCAGATAACCGTCAGGCAATTGTTTTTCAACACGCCTGCCCGCCGCAAGTTCTTAAAGACGATTAGCACGGAATTTGGCCACATTGCCGAAACCATCTCCTGCATTGCCCTTTCCCGCCCAACAATCCAATTTCGCCTGTCCCATAATGGAAAAATTATCCGGGACTGGCACAATGTACGAAACACCTCGACCCGGATATCCGATGTATTGGGGGAAGACCTGGGCACCCTGTTATACCCGGTTTCGGGAACAAACGATGCGGTGTCACTTTCCGGGTGGGTTTGCGATCCAATGATAACCCGGAGCAATTCGGGGAAGATCTACACATTCGTGGATGGACGGTTCATACGCGACCGGGGGTTGCAGCATGCCGTAATAGAAGGGTACCGCGGGCATCTGATGAAGGGGCGCTTTCCCCTGACCGTCCTGTATCTCGGCATTCCGGAGGGGGATGTGGATGTCAATGTTCATCCAACCAAACACGAAGTCCGTTTTGCACGGCACAGGGAAATTTACGATGTCGTAAAGACCGCAGTCGCGCGTGCAATGGTTGAAAAAACGCAACCAACTGAAAAACCGCAAAACTCAGCCTACGAACATGAACCGAAGGAAGATTTTTCAGTAAAAGAACCCATGTCCCGTTTCAGCGACACGAGACCAACAGAAGAACGAATTTCCACCCCGGCACCCCCCCCCTTGACACCGAAAAATCAAAACGCAGAAGCAACTCCAGACAAACTGCCGGATTACCGACCGGACCGCATCCCGAGCCCGAAACCAAGCCAGATATCAAGCCCGGCACAAAACCTGAAACCAGACAAGCCCACCACGCACCCCCAACGACCAACTTCCGACAACCCAACTTCGTTGCCGCAACCACACCAGACATCGCTTTTCAATGGGACCTTCCTCTGGTCGGCAACGGTCATCGGCCAGTTTCGAAACACCTATATTCTTTGTGAAAAAAATGACGCACTGCTGCTTATTGATCAGCATGCCGCCCATGAACGAATCATTTATGAGCAACTATGTTCCCGGATGGATCAAAACGGTACCATTCAGATTCAAAAGCTGCTCATTCCGGAAACCATCGAGCTGACATACAGGGAAAGCGCCGCAATTGAACCGATGATCCCCGAACTGATGCGGGCGGGACTCGAAATCGAGTTTTTCGGAGAAAACACGTTCCTCGTCAAAGCGGTCCCGGAGATCCTGGCGGGCAAACAAATCGGGGCGTTGATTACAGAAATTGCGGAAGTCGCGGATGAAATCGGTTATCGAAAAGGGATCGGGGCAGCAATTGATGAATGCATTATTCGAATGGCATGTCACGGTGCCATTCGATCCAACCAGTCCTTGACCATGAACCAGATGAACATGATCATGGAGCAGCTTCAGGCTTGTGAAAATTCCAACGCCTGCCCCCACGGCCGCCCCACCATGATCACATGGGAGGTCGGTTTACTGGAAAGACGCTTCAAACGCACTCCCTGACAGATCCGCTGATATTGACAGATCACTGGTCCCCAAAACCTGCAGACCGATCGGCATAAGAATAATACCATCCGAATGCGGCTGACGCGGGATTGCATCATTGTCGATGTCTCTGCCTTGTCCCCGCCCATCGCGCCGGTTATCGCGCTCATCAATTCCAGACTGCTCACGATAATGTCCCTTTATGGCTTCATTGGCGTCCGGGAGCAGATTAAACGGCGGGAGCATCAGGACAGCCCCTGCAAAAAGTATCACGGTCAGCACCAGTGCATACAACAGTTCCGGGCGCATGGACAGAATTTGTCTTTTCCCGGACTTCATATAACCATAAAATATCTTCCAGTTATAGACCACCAGGTGAATAACAGCCATGATCAGAAAGATCAGGGCAAACGTCATGTGCACGGATGACCACTGGTCCTTGGCAATCCCCAGGACTTTCCAGGATATTTCTTCCGCAACCCGGCACGGGGGGGCAGCAAACAAAATAATACCGGAAATTGCCAGGAACAGAAAACCAAATGATAACAGCAGTGAGACAAAGCCCCGTATGGAAAGGTCTGCTTGTTTCTTCATGCCACACCTCTAAAAAGCAAGGGTTTAAAGCCCTTCCGCCGAAAGCCAAAAAACTTTGATTTTACTTTTCAACCCCTCTTCTGTGTATTGCGGGAGCGATGGGTTATGATTGCTGAATCTGACGGCAACTTCGTTCAGTCGCTAAATAAAAATGCAACTGATCACCCCAACTGTCAAAGCTTACCGCCCCAGGAGCCATTGGTGCAGGCTCCAGGCGATCACAGATAACGATCAGTCCAGTTTCTTTTTCAAAAGTGCATTAACCAGCCCAGGGTTGGCTTTTCCCCCGGTCTCCTTCATTACCTGCCCCACAAAAAATCCCATGAGTTTCCTGTTCCCGCCTTTATATTTTTCCACTTCATCGGGATGTGCCGCAATAATCTGATCGATTAGCGGTTCAATAGAAGACTGGTCGCTCACCTG
>SLIE01000517.1 GCA_007135795.1 Desulfobacterales bacterium | reverse complement strand
ACTTCCCTTCAAACAGCTCCTTCACCGGTTTTAAAAATTCGGTTTCCAACTGCTCAAACCCCTTTGTTATTTCATCGAGGGCATCTTTCGGCATAAACCTTTCAACCTCAAGCACACCCTGTTCGATCCAGTGAGCCAGGTGTTTTTCAATCGTCATTACCCTCAACGCCCGTTCCTCTGCGATCTCTTCAACCGTTTTGCCGGCGTTCAGCATCTCCAGGCTGAGCAGCTTGGTTTCAATCTTCTTTTCCGCTTTCTTATCCGATTGCTCGTCCGCCTTATTATCCGCCTTCCCCCCCGAATAAACATTCGCCCGTTGATATCCCCCTACCTCTTCATCCTTTTTCTTTTCCCTAAAACCTTTCTTCCCACCCCCCGTTCCGCCAACAACAATCGCATCTCTGTGTTCCGGCTCGTTCAATCCCGCTTTTGTCAGCTCTTCATCATTCTGGAAAGCCTCGATCAATGCCAACGCCTTGTAACATTTCTGCAACTGACCGTAAAATAACACTTCAAGATCCTGCAGCGCCTTGATATACTTCTTGACACCCTTTTTTTCCTTCTTCAATTCATCCGCCAGGGTTTTGATCCGCTCTGAAAATCCGATGAGCAGCGGTTCGAAATATCCTCTGGCCGCAATGACCCGCTCGTTTAGATGCGCCACGCTGTCGGCTGACAAGGAACCTGACACGGATTGTAGAATCCTGTTTAATTGTATCAAGAATTTGTCCCCCACCGCTTTTACCGGCCCAAGATCCGCCTGCAGCGTCTGTGCCCATTCCAGGTATTTCTGTTTCTTGGAATGCGCGGCGTCTTTTGTGTAGCTCCGCAGGTGAAAGTCAAGATCTGCCCATAACCCCCTCAAATCAAAAGCAGCTTTCACTTCCTGGCACAAATAGGCAAGGGAGGCTGATTGAAGCGACTGGCCGAGATCCCGGGATTCCGCCTTTTGCCGGATAAATGCTTCAAGGGCGGGTTCCCGGGGAATGTTCTGAAGTTTAAAAGGCTTGCTGAGCACCAGGCCGTCAAGCGAGGTGAGCCTGGAGAGGGCAACATATATCTGCCCTGCGGCAAACGCCTGGGACACATCGATAATGGCCCTGTCAAAGGTCAACCCCTGGCTTTTGTGCACTGTGATTGCCCAGGCCAGTTTCAGGGGGAGGTGGGAATAGGTGCCGATCACTTTTTCCTCGATCTCGTTGGTTTCCGTGTTCAGCGTATAGCGCTTGTTCTCCCATGTGTGAGATTCAACCCAGACAGACGGGCTGCCATCCGGAAAACCCACTTTTACCAAGTCTTTATCCAGTGATTCCACTTTGCCGATCTTGCCGTTGAAAAACCGCTGTTCCCCGGATGTGTCATTTTTGATAAACATTACCTGGGCATCATTTTTCAGCGCCAGTACCGGATTGACGGGAAAAATATACGTATCAAAGGTTCCTTCGATATTGGCGCTGTATTGGAAGGATTTTCCGGGCAGCTTATCGAGTTCACTGCGGTTGATTTTATCGGCTTTGTTATTGTGGGTGGTCAAATACACGTACCCATCGCCGGGTGCCGCCGTAAACCCCGGCTTGTAGTGGTGGTTGAGCAATGCCACATCCTGCGGGGTCATCTTGCTGTCACGCAGGTTGTTCAACACGGAGATGAATTTTTTATCCGTTTGACGGTAGACGTGATTCAGTTCGATGTAAACCGGCTCATTGTTCCGAAGCACCTGCGCCCCGAAAAAAAACAAAGTCGGGTAATACTCCCTGAGGATCTGCCATTCATTCTCTTTTACAACAGGAGGGAGTTGTTGCAAATCGCCGATGAACAAAACCTGCACCCCCCCGAAAGGGACGTCCCGTCGCCACCTGACCCGTCGTAAAATCGTGTCAATGGCATCGAGCAGGTCGGCTCGCAGCATGCTTACCTCGTCGATGATCAACAACTCAAGTTTCTTGAGCATATTTCGCTTGGTCGCATGCATCTTGAGATTGCGGCTTACGGAAAGGGGCGTGTTCAGTTCCAGGCCGGGCGGGATATCGCCCGGGTAATGCTCCGATGGAATAAAACTCCCAAACGGAAGCTGAAACAGGGAGTGCAGCGTCACCCCCCCTGCATTTATAGCCGCAATCCCCGTTGGGGCCGCAACAATGGCGCTCTTGTGCGTACTTTGCCGGATGCTGTGCAGAAAAGTCGTTTTCCCCGTACCCGCGCGCCCGGTAAGAAAAACATTGCAATTGGTGCTATTGATGAATTTTGATGCAATCATTGCGTAGTGACAAATTGGTTTTCAGTTGATCCTGGCCCTCTCCGCCAATAACGTTGACGACGAAGTTCATGATTCTGTTGTTAGTGGAAACAATTTGACTTCGGAAGACTGTTACTTGCTGATTATGACCCACGCATATAGTATAATAAGGAACGTCAAGGTAGCAATATTCTTTCCAAAAACGCATATATTCTCCCCGAAGTCAAGTATTAATCGCAGTGCGAGCTATGCTTCACCACGTTCCCGGCGCTGACACTGTCACTAGATCTCACCTTCTCCTTTTTCTTCAGGCACCCCCGCCCTGAACCACCAACACAACCCTGCCAGCGGCGCCCAGGCCACCACAACACCCACCACCCCCACTTTGATACGACATGGCCAACACCGTTAACCGAAGCAGCCAGAACAGGCTCTGACGGCGGCTTTTAAAGCCGCCGTTCGTCGTTATGCGATTAAAAAATCGTTGATGGATATTCCAAGTGCACGCAGTTCCCATGATGTGCCCACACCGAGGGGCGGTGGGGTGGCGCTTTTGCTCACGTGGCAAGGTGTGCCAGTAACTGCTGGATGGCTACTGTTGTTGGGAGCTTGCGTCGTTGGTTTTCTTGTATGGAATTGGCCACGTGCGAAAATTTTTATGGGAGACTCAGGAAGCGGCTTTTTTGGATTTACGCTGGCAGTATTTGCGATATGGACGGGGGGTGAGGAAGGGATAGGTTTGTGGGCGTGGCTTATCCTGATGGGGATTTTCCTGGTGGATGCGACGTGGACGCTTGTACGGCAGGTTTTCTATGGCCAGCGGTTTTATCAAGCGCATCGCATTCATGCTTACCATTACGCCGCGCGGTGGTTTGGTGCTCATCGGCCTGTTACTGTCGGTGGGGGATTGATTACAAGCTATCTCAAAAAAAAGATCACGTCGGTGGCAAGGCGTGAGGCGATGAAAAAGCGGAACATATACGTCATATGTGAGCATTTTGAAGAGCCTCACAACATCGCCAGAGGGCGTGAGATTATTTTGAGATAGCTTGTAATAAGGAGATAAAGGTTTTGGAGATGTTGATTTTGATGAACCTATTTGTTATTTACATAAAATGCTTGTTCAGGCTGCTTGAAAAGTCTATATCAGGATTGGGATAAGCAGGAGCCCGGCTCAATTTGCCGGTGTTTTATCAAGAGGGTTCAAACGACCTATCTATCGTCTTTAAACACCCGAGGGAACACGAATGAATGAGGTGCAGGAATACAAACGAAATGATGTGGAACAACGGTATTATGACGACGAGATCAGCCTGATCGATTTGTGGATAGTGCTTGCGCGGCGAAAGTGGATTGTTGCTGGTGTCACGATTTTGTGTCTTGCGGCGGGTGTCTGGTATGCATCAATGCAGCCCGTCCAGTATGATTACCGTTCGGGTATTGAATTGGCAAGGATTTTTGAAATGTCGGACGGTGGAGGCAAATTGGTGCTGTTGACTTCCCGGAACGGCAGTGTTGCATTACTTGAAGATGTAATCATTCCCTCCCAGCGTAAAGTATTGTTTGACGGGGAAACAAGCGGGCCTCGTGTCAGTGTTTCGGAGCGCGGGGATTCGCATCATCTCATGATCAGTTCAATAGTGGAACGGGAAAGGGCAGATAGGGTAAAAAAACTGCACGAAGCCGTGATCATGGGGCTGGCGGAAAATCACGCTTCTATATTGGAAAATAATATTGCGTTGCGCGTCAATCCACTGAAGACAAGATCAGAAATGTTGCAGCGCCTGGTTGAAGAGCGCGAAGGACAGCTGGATCACCTGGCCAGCAGAAATCATGAAGGGAGTGGTGTTTTAGGCTTGATTGACGTTCAGCAGATGGCTGATATTCGTCGTGAGTTGGCGGAAGTTCAGGTTGCTCTCACAGATATGATGAGCGTTGTTGAGGCAGTGGAGGAAGCCAGCCATGGCACCCGCATTCGTTTTCTTGGTGTTGAATCTGAAAATCCTGCCGGCACTGGTAAAACACTCATTGTCGCCCTTTCTTTAGTGCTGGGAGTTATGCTTGGAGTCTTCGGCGCTTTTTTCAGCGAGTTTTTAGCTGCGGTACGAAAGCAGGACAGGGAAAGATCCCAATGAAACTGGCATGGTTCCAGAAAAACTTCATCGTCATCCTTTTTTTTGACATCATTATTTTGAGTCTTGCGTTCTATGCTTCCCACCTGATCCGCTTTGAAATGGACATATCCCCGGAGCGCCTGCGTCTTTTTTACCAGGCGCTGCCGGTAGTCGTGATTGTACACCTCCTGTTTTTCATTTATTTTGACCTTTACAAGGGGATGTGGCGGTACACCAGCATTGGTGACCTGTTTAACATTTTTAAGGCTGTTACGCTCGGCACTTTGACGATTCTTGCTTTTATCCTGATGGTTAGCAACCGTTTCGAAGGGTTTTCAAGATCGGTATTTGTGATCAACTGGTTGTTGTCCATGTTCTTGATCGCCGGGTTCAGGATAATGGTTCGGTTTTATTTTGAAATGGCTGCTGGAGACAAAGCGGTTTCCGATTTGATACGGACGCTTTCATTCAGGCGGAATGGTAAAACGCCGAAAAGCAAAACGTTGCTGATCATCGGCGCCGGAAACGCGGCGGAAAAAATATACCGGGAGATCAGGGATAATATTCATTTGCGGTACCATGTGGCGGGTTTTGTTGACGACAATCCAGTTAAAATCCGGAAAAAAATCCATGGCATACCTGTATTTGGTCCTATTGAAAAAGTACGGCGAATTTCCGAAAAGTTGAATGCAGATGAACTGTTGATTGCAATACCCTCTGCCAGGGGCGAGCAGATGCGGCGGATTGTCGAATGCTGCAAAAATACCGGCATCCGGTTTCGGACCGTTCCGAACATGGGGGAGCTGATTGACGGCCGGTTGAGTTTTAGCGCTATCAGGGATGTGGACTACCGGGATCTTCTGGGACGTGCGCAGGTGCAGCTGGATGATCAGAAAATTGGTGTTTATTTAAAGGATCAGTGTGTGCTGGTTACTGGGGCCGGGGGGTCGATCGGCTCGGAACTGTGCCGCCAGATTTGCCGGTACCGGCCCAAAACCCTGGTATTGTTCGAGCGGGGTGAGACCCTGCTGTATGATATTGAGATGGATCTTCTCAATAACTTTGAAGATATCGATATCATTCCGGTTTTGGCTGATATTCAGAACATGACGCAAGTCAGCAAGGTATTTGATACATGGCGACCGAACACGGTTTTTCATGCTGCTGCATACAAACATGTGCCGCTTTTGGAAAGCCAGCCATGGAATCCGGTAAAAAACAATATATTCGGTACCCGTAACCTGGTGGAAGCGTCACGCACATACAAAGTCAGCCGGTTTGTATTCGTCTCTACGGACAAGGCGGTCCGGCCGACCAATGTTATGGGTGCTTCCAAGCGGATCGCTGAAATGTTGATTCAGAATCAGAATATCTGTTCGTTAAACGGTAACCCCAGCTTTTTAGCCGTTCGGTTCGGAAATGTGGTGGGAAGTTCGGGGAGCGTTATTCCCTTGTTTAAAAAACAGATTGAACGGGGTGGGCCGGTAACCATCACCCATCCGGAAGTTACCCGGTACTTCATGCTGATACCGGAAGCCTGCCAGTTGATCCTCCAGGCCGGAGCCATGGGGAAGGGGGGCGAGATCTTTATACTGGAGATGGGTAAACCGGTTCGGATTCTGGACATGGCAAAAGATCTTATCCGGATGTCCGGATTTACGCCGGATGTAGATATAAAGCTTGCGTACACGGGGTTACGGCCAGGCGAAAAGTTATATGAAGAGCTGATAACCGAAGGGGAGGGGATTGTACCTACGAGCCACGAGAAGATAATGGTTTTAAAGGCCACTATGTGCGACATGACCTTCCTGAAGAACAACTTGAAGTTGCTGGAAGATGCGGCTGACGCACAGAATGATGAGGCCATACGATCTCTTTTCAAGGAACTCGTACCGGAGTATCAGCTTCCGGAAGTGTCGTGTAAGCGGGGGGTTGTTTGAATCAGGCTTTTGCTTCCTGGGTTTGAACCCATTGAATGATCAACGAGGAGATTTTAGTGTTGCTTTGCGCACACTGAAAAAAGATACCATCATGGCAGGCTTAGATTCGGTCACCAAAAAAGCCGGGAGCGGTTACCCGCCCCCGGTTTGGCATTGACAGTTGATTATTTGACCTCGATTTTCTTTGTTGAGCTTTCTTCGGTTTTCGGCATTGTTATTTCAAGTATACCGTCTTTGTACTTGGCCTCGACTTTGTCTGCATCCACATTATCCGGCAGGGCGAAAGTCCGCTGGAATTTGCCGTAAAATCGTTCGCACTTGTAATAGTTTTCCTCCTTTACGTCTTCTTCATGCTTCCGCTCGCCGCTGATTGACAATACATTGTTTTTGACGTTGATTGAAATGTCCTCTTTCTTGACGCCGGGCAGTTCTGCCTTGACCACCACGGAATTGTCTTTTTCATAGGTGTCAACCACCGGTCGCCATTCCATCAGGCCGACATCTGCAGTTTCCCTTATTTCCGGAAGGATATCATCAAAAACCCTGTTCAGGCGACTCTGCAGAGTCGGTAATACGCTTGTTGGATTTCTTCTCATAAGTGCCATAATAACACCTCCATTTGTTCAAAGAATGTTATTATATTAACTTCTTATTGAGTCTTTCAGTCTTTCATCAAAAATAAAATAATTCATTTTGCTGCTGTTTCAAGAGGATGGGGAAAAATTTTTTTAAAAAACAGAAACCCGCCTGTCAAAAAGTCTTCCCAATGCCCACGCCGAAGCCGAAACGAGGAGATACGCCGGTTCTAGGTTCCCACACCCAGGTCTCCCCTTCGATGATCGGGTGATCATATTGAAAATTACCGATGGAGCGTCTTTCGGAACCGGTAACGCGGCCTGCAACGGTCAGCATTTTTCCGCGGGCATATACTTCGGGGTCTAAAAAACTGTCGGATACAACGATAAAGCGGCCTTCTGATTCCCGATCCATGCGAGGCCGGTTAGCGTGATCCAGCGGGTACTGTAAAACGGTTATTTCAGCGTGGTCTTCAAAATTTTCCGTATTGATTATTCGTCCGCCGAAGGTGACGAACTCATTTTGGTACTCTGCCGGGTTTGCCTGTAATGTACGGAAGTCGCCGTCCCAGGTTACCTGTCCGACAACATCGCGGGGGATTCTGGGACCGCATCCCGAGAGTGCAAGTGTTAAGATCATCAGGGTTGAAAGAATTAAATGTGCAGTCCGCATGATGTGCGCCTCCCTTTGATATATTGGTTCGGATTGATATACTGGTTCGAAATTTTTTCCCGGAATATCGGCCTGGAATATCGCATCGGATATTGTATTGATGTCGAATATATTTGTGAATGCAGCTTGAATGACAATTGCCCGGGCGCATGATTATGCCTAATTGCAATTGGATGATACGTTATCATTAAATTTTGCGCATTAAGATGCCATTTGGCAAATTATTTTGACCAGGCAATTTTTGAAAGAGGAGCTGATTGTGACAGCTCGTTTTTTACTTCAACCCACGATTGGTTGAGATCAAGCCTTGGTGCTGGGAGCGCCAGGCTCTTGCCTGGCATAAGACCCGGGCGATAGCCCGGTGTGGGGTTTTGATTTTTAATATAATTCGTGCCGGCTATGAATTCATGCTGGTTATGTTGCAGGCGTAATGTGTGGGTTTGTTACTGTTAGTAGCGGGCGTTGCCCGGTTTAAAGGGCGTGCCAGGCGGGAGCCTGGCGCTCTCAGAGGGGGAGGCGGCGGGGGGTAAGGTCATATCCCTGGGGCAAGTTTGGGGGGCTTGCCCTAGGGAAGGTTTGTTGGCGGATAGGGTATTAATGCCCGCCGCATTGATGGGCTGGGTCTTTGGCGCCGCAGGTGTGATTCATGGAAAATTGCGAGAGGCTCCCTTGTATCAAGGCGTTGACTGCGTCTCCCACTATGTTTAACGGGCCGCCGTGGTAAACTGCGATGCCCACTTCGTTAAACCCCATGAGCGGGCGCATCCCCATGCCGCCGGCAATGAGCATTTTAACCCCTTTATCCGCAAGGTAACGAACGGGGGCCATGCAGCCGCCCTGTTCGTGCGGGATATTGGGGATTACTTCAGTGCTGGTGATTTCACCGTTGGCAACTGAAATCAGGGTATATAGTTCGCAATGTCCGAAATGCGCACCCACGGAGGATTCCAGCCCGCCGGGGAGGGAAGATGGTACAGCGATGAGTGTGTTCATTGTTTCTCCTTGTTTAATTTCTTTATGGATGTTCAATGGATTTGGTAGGTTTGTTCTTACTTATATTAAGAATTGTCAGATAGCGTATGGTCTCTGGTTGAAATTGAGCATATGCGCAAAACAAAAATAGTGATTTGGCCCGGGAATGTCAATACGTTTTTTTCCGGTTCGTGAATTTACTGTTCTTCCGAATTGCACATGACGACTCGGTTGGCATGTTGTAAGTACAGGCATCTTGTAGCCCAATTGAGACGTACTGTACTTGAAAGCAGCTCCCTGATGTATAATAATATAAGAGGAATTCGCGATAGACGATAAATTTGGAATAAAAGAGCAACCCGGATGTTTTTTCCGGAATGGAAATGTGTTTGAACGCGCTTCAAAAAAACAGGGAATATTGTGACACATGAATAATACCGAAAAAATACTGCTCTGCAGTGATCTGGACAGGACGATCATTCCAAATGGGCATCATGAAGAGTCTCCGGATGCCAGGCATATTTTGCGTACACTGGCAACCCACCACGAACTGATGCTGGTATATGTGACAGGCCGCGACACTGATCTGATGGCGGAGGCGATCGACACCTGGGATCTCCCGCTACCCGATTTTGCGGTGGGGGATGTGGGAACCTGCATATATACCGTGAACGGGACGCCGGATAACCCCAACTTCATGGAATGGCAGGATTGGAAGAAGGAAATCGCCGTCGACTGGGAAGGGTTGAGCGGAAGTGACCTGGCGAATATGTTATCGGATTTTGACATGCTGCGCCTGCAGGAGACCGAAAAGCAAACGGAGTTCAAGCTGAGTTATTATCTTGACCCGGGTGAAGATTTGCAAGCCCTGTCGGAAAGCGTCCGGGCCCGCTTTACGGCAAAGGGCGTACGCGCAAGCATTATTGCCAGCTACGATGAAATGGCGGATATCGCGCTTCTGGATGTGTTGCCGGAAAGGGCGACCAAGGTGCACGCAATTTATTATATTATGGATAAACTCAAGATAGATGCATCCCGGGTTATTTACGCGGGCGATTCCGGGAATGATCTTCCCGCCCTGACAAGCGGGCTCAATGCCGTAATCGTTAAAAACGCCGCAGACGATGTGTTGCGGCAGGCGATGGCCGTTTTATCGCAAAAAGGACAGGATTCCAGGCTTTACCAGGCAAAAGGAGGGTTTCTGGGTATGAACGGCAACTACTCGGCGGGGGTACTTGAAGGACTCGCGCATTTCATGCCGGAGACAAGGAAATGGATGCTAACGGGTGCATGAAGGCGCGTCTCGTGACGACTTTTTATGCAGCAGGTAAAAGTCCAATACTGTGTGAGGATTCAACCATGAAGCAAAAGCGTTTCAACTTCAATCTGATCGTTGCTCTGTTGCTATGCGCAATTGTAGGGAGCACACTTGTTTCCTGTGCCACGGTTTCCAGGGATGTCCGCCGGGAAGCGGCAACGGAGGTTACGTTTACGGATCTCAGGCGAAACCCCGAACAATACATCGGGGAGACGGTGATCCTTGGCGGGTACATTCTTGAAACCCGGAACTTTGAGGAAGAGACAAGATTGCTGGTAATCCAGGCACCGCTCACTGTGCGCGAGGAACCTAAGGAACGCGATTTGTCCGAGGGTCGATTTATCCTCGTTTACGACGGGTTTCTTGATCCGGAGATTTATGAGCGGGACCGGAAAATAACGGTTGCCGGGGAAGTCCTGGGGAGCGAAGAAGCCCGCATCGATGGTCGGCGCTATGTGATGCCGAGGCTCCTCACCCGCGAAATACATCTGTGGGCGGATCCACGGGAACCCAGGGCGTTCTATTATCATGAACCCTTTTACCCTTGGGGGTACCCGCATTTTCGTTACAGACCGTATCCGTACCGGTGGTGACAATAATATCTTTCTCTGATTGAAATTTTTAGCTGTCAGCGTGGCCGCTGGTTCTTGCTGATGGTAACCGTCTGTTTCTGTTTTTCTTTTCTCTTGACGTCTTTTTCCACGTAGATGGGCTCTCCAGTATCGCACGCCACACCGGTGTGATACATCAGCGTTGAAAATGTGGATGGCGTGGGGGTGAATACCTGGACCTGCTCCGGGGTGAGCCTGAGTGTTTGCCTCGTGAAATCGCGCAATCGCTGCATGTCATTCAGAGTCGACCCGGGATGGGCTGCGATAAAATAATAGGTCAGGTATTGATTTTTACCGGATTTCTTATTGGCCTCATCAAAGATGGATATAAACGATTTTGTCTGCGCCACGCCCGGTTTGCCCATAAGGGAGAGAATGTGATTCTCTGTATGTTCGGGTGCGATCTTGAGTTGGCCGGAGATGTGATGCGATACGATCTCTGACACGTACTTACGGCCATGAGACTGATCGTGCAGGATCATGTCGTGGCGGATACCGGAGGCGATAAAGACCTTGCGGACGCCTTTTGCCTGCCGGATTTTATGTAACAACTCGATCTGGGCCCTGTGATTTACCGGCAGGTGTTTGCAAGGTCTTGGCACCAGGCAGCGTTTGTCTTTGCAGGCGCCTTTTTCCAGCTTTGTTTTGCATTCAATGGCGTACATGTTGGCTGTGGGGCCGCCAACGTCCTGAATAATTCCCTTGAAAAGACGGTGCGTGGTCATTTTTTCCACTTCCCGCAGTATCGAAGCTTCACTTCGACTGATGACGGTGCGCCCCTGGTGTACGGAAATAGCGCAGAAGCGGCATTCCCCGTAACACCCCCGGTGAGTGGTGATGGAAAAGCGGATAGTATCGAGCGCACGCACCGGTCCGTGGGGTTCGTGAACAGGGTGCGCGTCATGTTCGAAGTCCAGCTCGAAGATACGGTCCAGTTCCAGAGCGTTCGGGGGAAGCGCCGGCGGATTGTGAACAAGATAGCGCGTATCCTGCAATTGGCATAATCCTTTTGCCGTGAGCGGGTCGCAGTTGGTGTAAAAGGTTTTAAACATCCGCGTAAATGCCTGCTTGTCCCTGGAGACCGCCTGGTGAGACGGCAGTTCCGTAAAACCTTCCGGCGGCGCACCGGCAACATGGCAGGTCCCTCGTATGCCGGTAATGGGCTTTCCGATTGAGAGCTTCCTTGCGACGTCCACAATCGTTTTTTCCGCCATGCCGTACACCAGCAAATCGGCCTTTGCGTCAAACAGGATGGAGCGACGAACGCTGTTGCTCCAGAAATCATAATGGGAGATGCGCCTGAGGCTGGCCTCGATGCCACCAAGGACAATCGGTGCCGTGTTTTTGAAAAACCGGCGGATCAGGTTGGTATAGGCAATCACCGCTCGGTCCGGCCGCCGGGTGTTTTCTCCCCCCGGCGTCATGTCGTCGGTTTTACGGAATTTTCTGGTTGCCGTGTAATTTGCCACCATTGAATCCATCGACCCGGCCGTTACCCCCCAGAACAGGGTGGGCTCGCCCAGTGCCGTGATATCGCCTGCGGTGGTCACATCCGGCTGGGCAATCACCCCCACCCGGAACCCCGCCGCAATCAATACCTTTCCGATGACCGCCACCCCGGAAAAAGGGGAATCGATGTAGGCATCCCCGGTTATCAGGATCACATCGAGCACATTCCATCCCAGGTATTTCATTTCTTTTTTTGTCGCAGGAATAAACATGTCTCTTTCTTATTTCCTTCCTGCCCATTCATAAAGTGCGATGGCGGTGGCGGTTGCCGCGTT
>SLIE01000183.1 GCA_007135795.1 Desulfobacterales bacterium | reverse complement strand
GAAAGCAGAAATAATTTTTAGGTTTGGGATGGCGAATACAGTAAATGATAATTTTAAACCCGCCTCAGGCATTTCCCATATTAAATTTTTCCGGATGGACGCTCATTAATTATCTGTCAATAAGAACGAGGAGGTCTTATGTTTCAATCAGCAGGCTTTTCAGCATTTCAACCACTAGGGCTTCAGGAAACGCTTAAGGTCAATAGAATGGCTTTTCATATGGCATACCAATTGTTTTGTACATTCCAGGATCACATGGAGGAAATGACGGATATCGTGATGGAATACTCCCCGGTGCCTCAAAAACTGGAAACAGAAGAGTACTTCTGGCGGCTGTCCATAAAAGATGAACGAGAAAATCTCAAAAAGACAATTGATGAAGGGTTTGAAGCACTCGAGGAGCTTTTAATCTCTGAACAACCGGAAAATATGAGCCAGAAAATGGCTTCGATGGCAGAAGAATCCGTTGAAAAAGAGAAAAAATCGCCTTCGGGAAAAAATAGCGCGAGATCAAAAAAATCAACCGACACCAAAAAAAAATAGCAATCTCTGCAATCAAAATATAAAAATAAATGGGGGATATCATGGAGATGAAAAACGAAATGAAGAGCATGGTTAAACAGGTCGTCGATTTTCAGAAAAGCACCCTGGACACAACCTTCAATACGGTTGCCATGTTCCAGGACCAGACAGAAAAACTCAGCACTGCTTTTATCGAGCAAAATCCAGTAATGCCGCAACAGGCAAAAAATGCATTGAATGACTGGGTCGATTTGCAGAAAAAAGCCCGGAACGATTACAAGAGAGTAATTGATGAGAGTTTTAAAAATCTTGAAGGATATTTCTCGGAGGCATCCAAAAAAGCAGGTGTATAATATTCAGTATCAGTAGTAGCTGTGCCCTTATCAACAACAAATGTCGATCGGGGCAGGGTGCATTTTCCTTCACTTTTTATCTCAAAAGGGGTCGGTAATCATGCAAGATCGCTTGACCCCTCTTCATCGCAAAATCGTATACATTATTTAAAATGAATGTTGGAAGAAGAATATTCTTCAGGCGATTTAAACAACATTCCCCATCAATTGGCGATAAACACTTTTCCCCAGGTGCCCTTTTTCAATCGCTTCGAAATCATTGTGGCACGACGGACAAAGAATAACCAGTTCCTTTGTTTGATAAAAATCTTCAAAGGACACAGGCTTGTTACACCAGTCACATGTCAGGGGTAACCACCTGATGCCCAGTTCATAATAATCAGAGGAACCGGTTTTTTCCCCTTCGGTATCTTTTCTGCACCATGCGACCTTTGCGCCCATATCATGAACAGGCTCAATTCCAGGCAATTCGTTCTGCGTCGCTTGAATAACAATAAGTCTGCCTGTTTCCAAAAACACCGTAGTTATAGCATGAATTCCGCCTTTCCCATAATTGTCAATTGTGGCTGGAAAAATTTCTTCTTTCCTGTACCCTTTTATGCGAATCGGTGACTTGACAAAATGGCGCCTAAAAGCTCTGTAGTCCGGATGAGAAGCATACGGAGACTTGCCGCTTGATTCCATCATCTTCACCTGCTTTGAAAATTATATTTAAACCTACCGTCTTCCTGCCGCCTGCATCCTTTCCTGAACGTGTTCCCTTTCTCCGACATCCCTTCCATAATAGCGTGCTTTTTCTTTTCCATCCCGTTCCTTTAGCCAGCGGATAATAGATGGCGCAAATATTTTCTGGGATTTAGAGCTGACATAAATACCAATGTGCCCTGTTTTAATACACAGATCCTCGGTATCCGTGCTGCCGACCCTGCTGGTAATCTGATTGCAGGCTGACGGCGGCACAAGATGATCAAATTGTGCGTAAATATTCAATACCGGCATGGTGATACGACCTAAATCCACATGTGCGCCACCGATTGTCAAGTTATTCTGGATCAGACGGTTTTCCTGATAAAAATATTTTACAAATTCACGGAATGTTTCTCCGGGGACATCCGGGCTGTCAAAAATCCATTGTTCCATCCGGATAAAGTTCTGAACAAAATCCTTGTTGTGCATGCCCTGAACAAAGCCCACGTATTTATCGACAATTAATTTCGCCGGGTTCAGCAACAGGAAGTTTGCATTCAGATAATCACCGGGCACATTGCCCTGGGTTGCAACGAACCGGTCTACGTCAAATGCCTTGCTCCCCCACCAGGTATGCAGGAGGCCTTCATCGGTATCGAAGCTTGTCGGGGAAACGGTTAGAATCAGGTTTTTGACTTTTTCCGGATGCAGGGCGGAATAAATGGTGCAGAAGGTCCCCCCCATGCACACGCCCATCAGATTCAACTGATCAACGCCGCTGCGCTTCAGAATAACGTCAACCGCATTATTGATGTAGCCATTGACATGTTCGTCGATATCCTGAAACCGGTCCTTGCGGGAGGGAAAACCCCAATCAAGCATGTAGAGATCTATCCCGCTGTTCAGAAGCTGCTGCACCACGCTTCTGTCCGGTTGAAGATCAAGCATGGTTTCCCGGTTGATAAGGGCATAGACGATAAACAACGGCCTGGAATTTTTGGTCTTGGCGTTGCCATTGGCACTGTAATGCTTTAGTTTGACACGGTCTTCTTCGTAGATCACGGAATAGGGCGTTTTTGCAATCTCGGTATCGAGTTGATCACGAAGGACTTCCTGGGCCTTTGGCCATTGAGAGAGCGTTTTTTCAATGTTATCGGCAACCAGGTCCATGGATTGTTTGAAAAAAAAAGGTGAATTACTCATGCTTCTCCTCTTTGTGCCAAAATTTTTATATCAAGCGCCCGAGCGGTTTTCACCCGGTGTTTCAGCTCGGCTCAAATCAATTCTCAGAGTGCACGCCAATCTTGTGATGGCGTTTCTCCTGATCATCATCCGATGAAATGTTCCGGGATGATCGGGCACTATTCATTTTGATTCGTATTTGCTCTCGAGCGCATTGCGTCATGCAGGGTAAAATTTCCTCAAGAGTTGTGATGTTCTTGATGAACATCCAATAATTCTTTCATTTGATTTTCCAAAACATCGATTCTTTTATTGGTTTTCCGGAGTTCCCTTCGAAGCGAATAGTTTTCCTTCGCCAGCTCATCCAGATCTTTTTTGGAACTAACCGGGGTGAACTTCAGAAAATCGGTTGAAACACCATGGTAGAGTTCGTTGAAG
>SLIE01000232.1 GCA_007135795.1 Desulfobacterales bacterium | reverse complement strand
CCTTCTTCGGAATGCCCCCCGGATATGATATAAATCGCATCTTTATCACCCGGGTTTTCCAGGTATACCGGTGTATCCTCCTTGAAATGCAACGCACACCCTTCTTCCAGCCGTCCGGTGATCGCCCCCGTGAGATTGAATCCGCCGGTTGCTGCCAGCACAATCTCCTCATGTCCTTTTCCCGGATTGATCAGTCTTCCGGTTTCTCCGGGTTTAACAATACCATAGATCATGTAGCAGGCATGACTGCCCGTATCAGCCAAACCCAGGACCGATTCCCCTTCCTCGGCTGCTTTTGCCCGTTTTTCAAGCTCGATTATCTTCATAAACACTCCATTAAGGTAATATCATCGTAAAACGCTGTATGCGCCGCCGAAACGACATTATTGCAGCACAAGAAACCCGATGCCGGCTTTGCTTCAACAATCCGACACAATTAAATGTTGACTTTCAGCGTCTCAATCCCGAACAGCGGGGATCAGGGCCTGCCAAGTTGCCGTTGAATATGTAACTTGTTGCCGGGCACCCGCCGTGACACCGGCCAATAAGTTCGCATCCGGTTTCCGGACACTGGTTTTTTTCAAAATAACGAAACGCATCCAACAGTGGATTTTCCCAAATAGACCGGAAATCGTCCTTCAGGAGATTGCCCAATCGAAAATGGTGGTGCCCGAACAACAAATAACAGGGATATACATCCCCATTCGGGAGTACGGCAAGCTTGGTGGTGCCGGCAGGGCAACGGACATTATGGAGTTTTGAATAATCCGCATCCGGCAAAAACCCTCCGCAATAGACCCCTTCCAGGTTGAACATGGTCGATTTGAGTTGCCGGAGGCGTTGGTAATACTCCGGATACCGCGCACATTGCGCGAGGTCCGCTTCATTGACGGCATCCCGGTATATCAGACGAAACGCGATACCGGTTGGATCGATCAACGCAAACGCGGGGGCCTGGAAGCTATTACGCCGGCCGGAAAACAAGCTCTTTATAATCGGCTTGTAACGATGGATATAATCGAGGCATTCCTTATCCGGGGAAACACCGTTGACAGAGATGCCTATATGAAGCGACTCAGAAAAACGGCGCGAAAGCGTCTCCAAAATGGCCACACGTGTTCCATTGGAACTCAGAGAGCTCATCAATCCTGCAGATTCGATTATACTTATCATATCCGTGATATGTGGGTGGAGGGTAGGCTCGCCTCCAAGAAAATCGATGTGACCGATCCCGTGCTTCGCGGCAAGGGCAACGATTTCTTCAAAATCGTTCATGTCAGCATCTTTTATACCGGCTTCATTCGCAAACCCCCGGTTAAAACAAAACGAACAAGTCATGTTACACCGCAAGGTGGGATAAAACTGGATATAATCCGGTGCATCCGGTATTTTCATCATCGCTTCGGCCATGTTTATTCCTAAATTCACCCTGTGTGATGGTAACCGGCCATCAAATATCATACAGTCGACACATGACGGGATCCGGGGAAAGCGGATCCGACGCGCGGAATCGGCACCCACCCCTGCAATCCTCGACAACCGGGCAATGACGACATTCCACCAGATCCGCAAGCCGGGTGTGTCCGATCTTTTCCCAACATTTTCTGAGCCCCGATCCGGCATTGCCAACAGGCGAATCCATGTAAAATCCGCATTTCGCCGCCCGGCCATCGGGCATGACGGTCATGAGGTGCCGGCCGCATGCCCACCCCTCCGAGGCCCCGTGATACCCCCCGCCAAACCCGTATGCCATGAGCGGAACACATTCTTCATCTGAAACCAGATAATCGTCATGCCGGACAAGGGACCCCGCCCGACACAATGCATCAACGCCCCACTCCACCGCACCGACATCCTCCATGAACGCCGCCATCAGATCAAATTCATGTTGATTGTACCGATGAATCATGGTGGCAAAAGATATGGGCATGCCGCAATCCCGGGCAATCCGGACACCTTCCATGGTGCGCGCAAAAGCCCCTTTTCCGCGCAGCCGATCATGGCCTTCCGTCCAACCATCGAGGCTGAACTGGATTTCATGGACATCCGCTATTTTCATATTTTCAGTGTTGATCAACGTACCGTTGGTAAACAATACCCGGCGCACGGGCAGCCCCGATATTTGCCGGAGGTAGCTTTCAAGTTCCCCGTACAGCAGGGGCTCCCCGCCGGATATCAACAGGCGAAGACCACCCATGGCGGCGAACTCACGCGTAATGCGCACGGCATCCGTCAGTGACAGGGATGGTGCTTCAGCATGCTCGCCAAGATAGCAATGGGCGCAGTGGAGGTTGCATTGGTGCGTGAGCTGGAGTTCAAGATATCGCAGGGAGGGTTCGATCCGTTGACACATATACACATCGATGGGATCGGGATTCTCTTTTGCTTCCAGGATCCCTTCTTCAAGGCAGAATTCGACAAATTCGGCCTCTGACGTAAGGGCCCGGCCGATTTGCGTGCCGTCACATGCCTGCAGGAACTGGGCGGCTGTTTCGTCTATCTCGTAAAGCTCGTCGCGGCCGATATGATATACAAACGGGGTTTCCAGGTTTTTCAGGGCTGCTTCGGGATTGAGTCGAAGATATGCGTTCTCCCAGTTAATCCGGCTCATGGGCACCCTTCAGTACGGTGTGATCAATTATCTCATTTGCCATCAAAAGAGCCAGAAGGATCAACCCGCCGCACGGTTCCGTGTCTTCGGGCGGACCTTCCGAACGATATTCGCAGTCTTCGGATAGAAATTCGCATCCATGGCACACCTGCTGAAATAAAATCTCATCGTGCTTTGGATTTAACCATGCGACCGCATCCTTTTCATACACGCCGAGCGCAAGAGTGTCGAAACACGATTTTTCGACAAGTGCTTCCGCCACCCGCGCGCCCAGACAGGCCATTTCCTCTTTTTCCCCTTCCTTGAAAAACATGCAATAGGGGCGGCAGATATAATCGATGAAATCAGTTTTGGTCATATAATTTATCCTGGTTGTTCCCCAGACCCCGGATTAAAGCTGAAGCCTGTTTCAGATAGTGCCGATCAAGCGATTACTACAAAAAACCTCAGAAATAGATTCAAATAAAAACAGCCCGGACATGAAATCATCATGCCCGGGCTGTCTTATTCCAATCCCTGATTAACAGGATCTTTTACACTTGCACAGTCCGGTTGGGACTTTTTTCACTTTT
>SLIE01000110.1 GCA_007135795.1 Desulfobacterales bacterium | reverse complement strand
TTGAGTGCAATCCAATCCGGGAAAATATCGTGGGCATTCAGGCCCTGGACCAAAAACAGGGCTTCCTCCGGAGTGGAAAGACCGCTGTCGCCCTTGATTTCACCGACTTCTGTCTCAAATCCGGCCCAATCGGGGATGTATTTATGCAACTCGATGCTGGCAAGCAGGTTGTCGGCATCCGGCATGTGAGAGGCATCGATCGACGTCGAGGTGATGCCGGCATCAAATATGGAGGGGATAACTGTTTTGGCGCTTTCAATGTCCTCCGGTTTTTTTATGCCGTAGTGATCTGCATGTACAGCTACCGGAACGGTGATATTGAGTTCATTGCAAAGCGTGTCCACGTACCGGGCGATGTTCCAATAGTTGATTGCACAGTAATCGGATTCAGACTTCGCAATTTCAATGATGATGGCCGCGTTGGCGCGTTGAGCCGCCATCAGAGCACCACGAATCACGAAATAATTACGTCCGTTTGCCGCCATTGCAATGGCATGTTTCTTTGTCAGCATGGCCTTGTCGATGTATTTGCCGCTTACAATCAGGGCTCGTGAATTAGGGAAAAGCTTAACAATATTGGGTGGTCTTCCAATTCTGAGTGCTGTTTCAAAAGCTTTTGAATATTCGGATGGATTCAGACTCATAATCAAGCCCCTTTCTAAATGAGAGATGGTTTAAAAATGGTACATGATGATATTCTCATGTACATCAAAATCTTGTACAAGGTTAGATCTTATGTTCCTTTAAATGGTCTGCCTCAGAAGATAAACCGGGTCGTGGGCGCGATCAGTCATCTGAATAAAGGTTTCCTGCGTTCGGCTCGCAGGTGTAATTACTGGCATGGCCGTTTACTGAAAAACATGGGATAGGGATGACGCTTATGTTCCTCTCACGGCTTGCACGATCTCCATCACCTGATCCTTGAAAGAAGACGGCGCCATGCACGTGCCCCAGCCTTTGTTCGTTTGGAACAACCCGTTAAACGTGTTATCCTCAAAAGAATGCACCCGGTGCGGTATATTATGTTCGCTCAAAATGGATGAAAGCAGTTGCGCTTCTATTGCATTTTCAATGACTGTTATTTTTATATATTCGGAATTATCCTGGTTTGATTGATCAGCCTTGTCCGTTTCTGTCTGTTTTGTCATTTGAATATTACCTTATTAAGAATATTACGATGGATTTACAAAAAGTCCATTTGTTTTATAACCAACTATATTTAAATGCGCTTTTGTCGGGATGAATATTTATTAATTCAGCCCGTATATAGGTTTCATAAGGTGAGAGTGTCAAGAAAAAGTGTAAATCATCGACGACCGGCACAATATTACCGGTAGCGGTTGCAGGGTTGATGGTCCTATTGTACAAAACGGTTTGCATGCCAGGGATGATTGGTGTAAATTAGATTGAGTTTGCAATGACTGTTTTGGGAAATACGTTTGATGAACTCGTAAAAGTCCCGTCTACTTCGTTGTAGCGATTTTTCATCCGCTCGGAATACTAAATGTATGCCGTCGCGAATGAAAAATCACTACGCCTTGCATATGGAACTTTTAACTTAGCCATCCTACACGTTTTGTGACTTTTATGAGTTCATCAAGTTTGAGTTTAATCACACTATGAAAAATAATATTATGGATTCGAACGAAAAAAAAGCATTGATTGTTTTGGGCATGCATAAAAGTGGCGCCTCGGTTCTTGGGGGGTGCTTCGATCTGCTTGGGTTAAGCCCTGAAAATATTCTATCCGCTAGTTTCCAGCATGAGCAGTATACCCCGAATCATGCCTTCATGGTACAGCATGAAATTCTGCTAAAGGAACTGGGTTGCCGATGGGATATGGTAGGGAACCTGCCGCAGGAGTGGGAAAAGAGCAAAGCGGCAAGTGACGTTGCGGAGAGAATTTCAGATATTATCGATCGGTGTTTTGCAAAAAGCCGCTTTATCAGCGTCAACGATCCGCGGATGTGCCGCCTCATGCCCATGTGGATAAATATTCTTGAAAAGAAGGATATTAAACCCTGCTTTGTCTTGCTTGTGCGACACCCTTATGAAGTGGCCCGTTCCCTTGAAGCCACCAAAGGGATTAATTTGTTGAATGGCCATCTGTTATGGCTCATGCACAACCGGGAAGCACTTTCAGCATGCCGTGGTCAGGATTATGTGATTATCACCTATGATGCTCTTTTGGCGGATCCTATCTATTGCATGGAAAAAATCAGCAACAAACTCGGTATCAACTTTGCCCGGCAACCCCGGCAAGCCTATTCAAAGCTTATCGGTTTCGTAAGATCCGATCTAAAGCATCATCATGGAGGCTCGCGGGAAAATTCGGATCAACGCTTCTCCCGGTATGAGTGGCTTTATAATCAGCTCAGGATTAATCAGACCCCCGGGGTTGAACATGGAAAATCAGATGGCGATATCAGTGATCATGTCGGGGAAAAAGAAATCGAAATAGATGAATTTCCACTGGTGATAGCGCAGGCGCCTGGTAAGGGGAAAACGGATGCCGCATACATTACCGAAGTCTTCGATGATCTTTTAGCGGTAGTGAGCAGATGCGAACAAGACGCGCACGACCATGAAACAGAGCGCGAAAGGCTGTTGGTCCAAGCGGATCACACAGAAGAAATTCTGTATACCCGTGTGTACTTCCCGGAACCCGGTGACGGAGAAAGAAACTACACGCTGGAGAACTCCCGGAAGATCCTTGTCGCTCCGGAAATCTGGCAGAAAATATCCATTTTTTTACCGGACCCCGGTGTTTTGAAACAGGGAAGAGTTCAAATCGACCCTTTGAATACCACTGGGACAGTAAATATTTCAGCCATAAACCTGGTAAATCCTTCAAACGGGGAGATGGTTCGAGCTATTCTAGGGGATAATGATTTTTCACAATGTGTGATCGAGGGACAGATCCTTTGTGCGGCGGCCAGCCCGGAAGAATCAGTTATGCTTTATGTAACCGGAAAAGATGCCCGCATACTGCTTCCCCTGCTTTCGGATTTGCCGGAAATCCCCCTCAGTATCGAGATCTGGATTAAAGTAAGCCATAGTTTAAAGCAGTTAAAAAACACATGGAATGAGCGCGAAGATAAGTTTGAACAAATGGAAGCGCAAGTTGAGGCATTGACCCGAAAGATTGAAGAACAACAAACAGCATATGACGAACAAGTTTTTGAAATGGTACAGCAAC
>SLIE01000320.1 GCA_007135795.1 Desulfobacterales bacterium | reverse complement strand
GGACGGCCAAACCGAACCTGTTTGAAAAGCTCATTCGTCTAAGCGGTGCCGGGGTGACATTCGACATCGGCCATGCCCGTGCATGTGAGGCCGTTCGGACACAGCAGTATGTTTGCGAGGACTTTGTCGCGCCGCACATGGGAATAGTTCACAACGCGCATGTCTATCATGACGAGATCGATGAGATCGGTCATGTCCCGCCAGAAACCGTTTCCGATATCGCAGATCGACTGGATATACTCATGCAGACCGGTTGTCGGTGGTGGACTTTGGAAATCCGGGAAACAGATGGCCTGAAAAAAACAAAGCAGGTGATCGACCGTTATTTTGAGAAGGCGTACGAAAACGGCCAATATGGTCAAAGGGGATAAAACCACAGCCTGCGGAATTATATACGAAAAGGTATGAAAGACACGGAAGGGCAAAAATCCTCCATCCAGATCTTTTTCATATTTAACGAATCCCACCCGTGGTATAAATATTCGAATGTGAAACAACCTTTACGATGCAAGGCAAACGAGTGGAAAATCGGGATGACTATAATACGAAAGAACCAATTGGCGGCAGTGTTCCGCGATAAGCCGGAAATGGTCAACCGCCTCCCGGAATGGATACTGTCCGGTCCACAGATCGAATCCTATCAGCGTATGGAAGACCTGGCGATTGTTGAAATTGCGGGACGGGACAGTGTGGCGGCGGCGGTGCGGGCAGTGGCCGAAAGCGCATATGGCAATTTACTGCCGGTTTACGTGTACACTGGCACGGAGCATGGTTCCTGGGAGAGTGTGGAAGAAGCCGTAAACCGTCTGACCCGTCGCCTGCCGGAAACCTTGATTCACCCGCTTTTGGTTATCGGTTCGCCGGGTTTCTGGCGGGCGCTCAATGGTCGATATGCCGCTGAACTGATCAATGTTTTCGGGCATTATACCCCGTGTACGGGATGCCATCTGTACCTTCACGCCATACGCCTGCCTCTTTCACGCACCCTTGGCAATGTTCCCATTATCGCCGGGGAACGCAAATCTCACGGGGGATCGATTAAAATCAATCAGATCAGCGAAGTGCTCGATTTTTATGTGCGGTTTACAGCCTCGTTCGGTATTCGGCTCGATCTGCCTTTGGCTGAAATCACGGACGATAGTATTATCGAAGCAATTTTGAACATCCCCTGGAAAAGAGACAAAGACCAGCTCGGGTGTGTTCTTTCCGGCAATTACAAAAACGTATCCGGTGATTGCTGTATCAATGCCACTGACGTAACCCGTTTTTTCAACCGGTTTGCCGAACCCGTCGCCAATGCGGTCATTCATGAATACCTTGAAAATCGTCTGCCGGACCACGACGGGATTGCCGCTCGGGTTATGGATCAGCTGGTCAGGGAAAAAGACGCGCCCATCCTCTCAACCCCCCGGAAATCCGGAATGGCTGATCGGAAAAGATGACGCATGGAAAGAGTTGAAAAAAAGACAAAAGTGATTCTGGTCCTTCTGGATGGGTTGGGCGATCGCTCCTATGCCGAACTCGGCCACCGAACCCCGCTTGCGGCGGCGGATACGCCAAATCTGGACCGGATATCGCAAATGGGGAGCAACGGAATATTTCACGCACTGGCACAGGGATATTGTCTTCCCAGTGAAACGGCCCATTTCCTGATGTTCGGCTACGACATGGCCATGTTTCCGGGCAGGGGGCTGCTCGAGGCGGCGGGTTCAAATGTGGCGTTTTCCGACAAGGACGTGCTGGTGCTGGCTCACCTGTCACGTGCAGGGTTTGCTGAAAGCGGTATCTTGAGGCTGGAACACGGCCGGGATGAGATAACCGGTGACCGCGATCTTTTAAAATCGGTTTACCAGCGCCTCACGCCGTATGAATACAATGGCGTGTCATTTGAACTGAACCAGGTCGGCCGAAACGATGCCATCCTGGTTGTCAAGGGAGACGTTTCCCCGGATTTTTCGGATTCAGACCCGATCATCCGGCACATGCCCATCGGCCGGGTCGTTCCCCTGGCCGAAAGCCGTGAGCCGGAGCGTACGGCAACAACCGCCAACGCCATGAACCAATACCTGACCTGGTGCCACGGAAAATTACGTGATGTAAAACGGGAAAAACCAAGGTTTGCCGGCCAGGACGTTGCCCGGTATGATCAGACGATACCGGGCAACGTCCTGTTAACCCAGCGCCCCGGCCGCCGAATACCCCTTGAGCCGTTTTCGGAAAAGTGGGGGTTTACCCCGGCACTGATCGCCTCGGGGGGTGTTTACCGGGGAATCGCCGGAGAACTCGGGTTTGATTTCATAGGGGCGGAAGATACGCCGTCATTCGGAGAAGACCTGGCTGAAAGGATCCGGATCGCAATGGCGGATGACACCCACGACTTCATTCACGTTCACACCAAGGTGCCGGACGCCGTATCCCACAATGGTAATCCGGTTGCCAAGACCAAGGCCATAGGCCTGCTCGATGCCGCGTTTTCAGCTTTGTTAGAATACCTTGAGAAAAATGACGATCTGCTGGTCGTGATTACCGCGGACCATTCAACGCCGAGCCGTTCGATCCTCGTTCATTCGGGTGAAACCGTCCCTGTAATAATGGCGGGCGGGGCGATTCGCAAGGATACGGTCGACCGGTTCGACGAGATGGCCGCGGTATCGGGCAGCCTGGGGTTTCTGCGGGGGGACGAACTGATGCATATGATCCTGAACTGCTCGGATCGATCCATTTTAAACGGCCTCAGGCTGGGGCCGCACAAACGCCCCTACCATAACGACGCTTACCCGCCCTTTATGGTACGCTCCCCGGTCCCCGAATAAAGTCAGAAATCCCGGTCAGCTCGCAACCGTCCCAGGTTGCTTTTTAAATCTATAAGTTGCAGTAAATCTTGTTTACCCTCTATTCGGAGAGAGTCTGTTGGTCAAACGCCTCACCCCTTTCTCACACCCTTTATTGACGCGGGTCGTCTTCCGGGTTGATATACTCGATCTCCCACGGCCCGATGCTGGTAAGCTGGACAATGGTTTTGTCCTCCGCAAAAGCGAAGTGCGCCATCCCCGGCTTCATGGTGGTAAAGCTTCCTTCGTCCAGCCGCTTGGCCGCGCCCATGTCGAATGTCTTGCCCATGCCCAGATTGAACGTACCCGAAAGGACGGTTACACGCTCAAAATTGGGGTGCGTGTGCGGCGGGATGATATATCCGTCGGGAAATTT
>SLIE01000434.1 GCA_007135795.1 Desulfobacterales bacterium | reverse complement strand
TAAGCAATACTATGATGAGAATGATTAGGTTTGTATTACTCATGACAATTGCCTCTCTTTAATTTGTTTGTATTTTTTTGGTAGTTGTCGGAATGCTTTTTCCGGGAGATTTATTTACACTGCTTTACTGCTTTTATAGATACAATTTTTATGCCAGCACTTCTATACTCAGCATCACATCACCCATCATTCTGATTTTTAAAAATTCTTCAGCTTGAGGCAAAAAAGATTGAAAACTCAATGCACATTCCGGCTATGCCCCTCCAACAATTCAGAACCAAGGTGCATTTCAGAGTAGGAAGGAACTGATTCTATTAGTAAAAAGATCCCGAGAATACCGGCATAGAATCTGCCGGCCGGTATTCCGGGCCTTTTGCGCTGGCAAAAAACTTGGGGTGACTAACGTTTCATGCTCTGAACTTTACAGTCTGCTTTTGTGTTACTCGACATTACGGTTAATTTTAATATTGTTGTTGCTGTTGCTGACCGGGTTGCTCCATTTGCATATCGTCGTCATCGTCGTCATCTTCCCACTCATCCCGCTCATGTTCCATTCTTTCCCGAACCCCTTCTTCCTCGCCGTAATAACCGCGAACTTCCTGATCCATTTCACCCTGGGTGAACGTTTCCCACTGGTCATCACTAAAGGAGGGTGCTTCGGTAAACTGCTGCTGATCTATTTGAACAACAATTGCATCATCTTCTTCGGTGAAAGCGTCAAGGTCAACTTTGTCAAAGGGAATCGGTGTGAGTTCATCTTCTCCAAGACCCAGAAGCCCGTCTCCTTCGGACACAACCAGAAATTCAATCTCGCCTTCGCGGGAGATCACTAAATCATTTACACTGCCGAGTTCATTGCCTTGTTGATCGTGGACTTCCTTGTCCATCAATTCACTGCCCCTGATGTGACCCTGCTGCTGTTGCTCCTGCTCTCCCATCGCGCCTTGTTCTCCTTCAGCGCCGAACACCGGAGTCACGACGAGCGTCATCATCACAAGAAGTCCCATCAACGTCATTTTGATTTTTGTCATATATATATTCCTCCCTTTAGTTTTGTAATTTGTCACCCAAGTTTTATGGATCGGATAATTCCAAATCCAGCTGCAATACAATAATGAAAAAATGATCCCTGTACAATAATGCCCATCCTGTATCTTTAGGGGATTTGTTATGTACCTTTAAGCTGCATGAAGAAGACCGGACATGCTTTTATGGTATGGCAGCCGGTTTATCCTGACAGTTCCCATCAATCTGGCCGTAAGAAAAGGAGGAAGTCCCGAACACTCGGATGCCCGCATGTGATAGGATTGTTTGTAAAAAAATTATAACTTATGAACGTCCCCAATTTACAATTATGGCAGTTTTAAAATTTCATCTTATTTTTGGTTCAAATATCTGTATTTTCGTCCCTACTACCCCTTGGAATGTGGCTTAGAGATAATTAAAAATTTCCTTAAAGTTATGTGCAGTGGTCAATATCACGATACACTTTATTTTCGTATTTAAGATAACACCACACAACTGTTATACCCGACCACATTCATACGATTTGGTTTTTGGATTCGCATCAAAAAGGCCGCGACCGGTGCGACGATTGGGTGGAGATTGTCACATTCATGAATCGTCTGGCAAGGTACACTTTAAGTCGTCAAGAACCAGTGATTGATCATTATATATTGCTACGAAATCAATAGTAGGGTCCAAACATGAGTGAAAGAGATCGGAGGTCTGATCAGAGAATCGCAAATGCATCTGAAAGCAGGAATTTGCTGGGCATGAGTGTTTGGCAACTTCAGTTGTTGCGCTATACCGTCGTTACGTTTGTGGCAGTGGCGTTGCTATGCCTGATCGTGTTTATGGTCTGGGTGCTGGGCCAGATCATCTCGGCGCTCCATGTTCTGATTTTTCCCCTTGCCGTAGCCGGTATTCTGGCGCTGATACTTTTTCCGGTTGTGGAATTTTTCGAACGCTATTTACGGCTCCCGCGACTGGGTGCGGTGGTGGTGATTTTCCTGCTGTTTACGTTGCTGTTGATGCTCGCGCTGGTTCTTGTCATACCTGTTGCCATCAACCAGGGCAGCGAGTTCATCAGTTTGATCCCGGCCATGGCCGAGCAGGGGTATGATAGTCTTTCCCGTAGCTTCCCCAGGGCAACAACTGCATTTGAAGACCTTATTTCAAGGATTGATCCGAAAACCATGTTGCCGGAACCTCAGGAGGCAGCTGACAAAACCATGGCGTATATCGGTCTGTTCTTTGGAATGGGTTTCGTCCCGTTATATCTTTTTTTCGCACTTCTTTCCGGGAACAAGATTCAAGATCATGCCAAGAATCTGCTATTTGTTTTTAATCGTGAAACGCAAGATGAAGTGCTTTATCTCGGGCAGGTGTTTGTTGCGTATGTAACGGCATTTTTTCGTGGCCAATTGATTATTGCTCTGGTCATGGGTATTATAATGGCTGTGGGCTTTACGTTTATCGGCCTGAGTGGCGCCATTTTTTTCGGGCTGGCACTGGGCCTGCTCAATATCGTTCCCTATCTTGGGATGGTGATCGGGCTTTTGACCGTATTGCCAGTTGCTTACATACAGCCGGAAGGCGGCATCCAGCTTGCAATGCTGGTACTGGCCGTGATCCTTGCAACGCAAGTAGTCGAAAGTATATTTCTGACACCGAAGATCATGGCAGATCGATCCGGGCTTCATCCAGTCCTGGTCGTCATATCCATCCTGTTTTGGGGAACGGTTTTCGGTGGCATTATAGGCATGATTTTGGCGGTACCGCTGACAGCGACTTTCCTGACGCTCGGCAAGCATTTTAAGTTACGGCTCTACCGGACTGATAAGCCGGAGGCAATGGCGTAACATATATTGAATGGGCATTTTGCCCTGGAGCTTTTCCGGCAGCTTAGTCCTGATTTTGATTATAATGGACATTTCAATGCCGGGAATGGACGGGGTGGAGGCCTCTCGACTTATTTAAGCCGAAAATTTCGAGATCCGGGTAATTGGTCTGTCAATATTTGCTGAAGAAGATATTGCTCAAAAGATGCGTGAGGCGGGAACGGATGGGTTTATCAGCAAGAGCGAATATTCTTCGGAGCTATTGAAGGTAATTTACAAGGCTTTGGATGAAATGGAAATTCTTCGGGACGGGATAGAAAACCAGGAAAAAATGACTGGAACCTCAATGCACACTACGGCTATGC
>SLIE01000268.1 GCA_007135795.1 Desulfobacterales bacterium | reverse complement strand
CTATGGCGGCATGAGACGTGCGGTAAGCATAGGGAGACATACAGGTGTCAATGATATCGACCCCCGCCTCGATCGCTTTTAAATGCGTCATGGGGGACATGCCGGAAGTGAAATGACTGTGGAGATGAATCGGCGGCTTGACCGTCTCCTTAAGTGACTTGATGAGTTCATAGGCATCATAGGGGGCCAGCAGCCCGGCCATGTCTTTGATGCAGATGGTATCCGCCCCCATGCTTTCGAGTTCTTTCGCTTTTTTCAGGTAATAATCGAGATTGTATATTTCTCCGCCGATACGCGGGCCTGTCAGGGTATAACAGACACACCCCTGAAAGTGTTTTCCAGCAGCCTTTATTTCCTTTACAACCGTTTCGAAATTCCTGAAATCGTTCAACGCATCAAAAGTACGGAAAATATCCATGCCGTTTTCCGCGGTTCTTTGCACGAAGGCCCGGGCCACGTCATCCGGATAATTCCTGTACCCCACCAGGTTCTGGGCCCTCAGCAGCATGGAGAGCGGCGTCTTTTTAAAATACCGCTTCATGGTTCTGAGTCGCTCCCATGGGTCTTCATTTAAAAACCGGTGCATGGTATCAAAGGTTGCACCCCCCCAGACCTCAACTGCCCAGAAACCGATTTTTTCCATCATATCGGCCACCGGTATCATATCCTCGGTTCTACCACGGGTCGCAAAAAGCGACTGGTGCCCGTCCCTTAAGGTCAAATCCATAATTTTAACTGGATTTTCAGCCTTGGGACGATCGATTTCATAGTTCATCTCTGTCATTTTGACTTGAAAATGATCCGTCATCTTTAAACTCCCCTCGCACAGGTAAGCGTAATTATAAAATTCCAGTATGATTCAACTCAACCGTCTGAAATACCGGTGTTATCAGCGAAAAGCCCTGTAATACATCATTGTACGGGTTTGCATGGTGGCACTTCTACCTGAAACCCCCCATGGTCCAGCGGTGTGTTGCATCGAGTAATCCGGTATGGCGACAATTCTCGCAACTTCTCCCGTTCCGGCCAGTTGCGCCCGTTCCGTTTCAAGATACTGCATCACCGCCGCCATCACCGCTTTCTTTTTTTTGTCCGGTGTCATCGCACAACTCCCTCTATTTCGGCTTATGCCGGTATATTGCCATGTTTCTTAGGCGGAAGCGCCTGTCGTTTATTGGAAAGTATTTCAAGCGCCTCGATCAACCGGGGACGGGTTTCGCTTGGAACGATGATATCGTCGATATACCCTCTGTTTGCTGCAATATATGGATTGGAAAAGAGCTTTTTGTACTCGGCGATTTTTTCTTTGCGTTTGGCCACGGGATCATCAGCGCTATCTATTTCCCGGCGATGAATAACATTGGCAGCCCCTTCCGCGCCCATGACCGCGATTTCCGCACTGGGCCAGGCGAACGCCATATCCGCCCCCAGGTGTTTCGACGACATGGCGATATATGCGCCGCCATAATCTTTCCTGACAATCACCAGCAATTTGGGAACCGTGGCTTCCGAGTAGCACCAGAGCAATTTGGCCCCATGGCGAATGATGCCACCCCACTCCTGCTCGCTTCCGGGAAGATATCCCGGAACATCCGCAAACGTCAGAATCGGAATGTTGAACGCATCACAAAACCGTATAAAACGGGTCGCTTTATCCGAGGCGTCAATGTCGAGGCACCCGGCCAGGAACTTCGGCTGATTGGCGATAATACCGATGCTCCTGCCATTGAGGCGGGCAAACCCCACGACAATATTTTTTGCAAAATGCATGTGTGGTTCGAAAAAATCACCATCGTCCACGATAGCCGTTATGACATCTTTCATATCGTAAGACTGGTTGACATCCGCGGGGACGAGGGTGTCAAGCATCGGATCCATCCGGGCCGGGTCATCTCCGGTTTGAATTATGGGTGGATCTTCAATGTTATTGGGCGGAAGAAATGAAAGCAGTTTTCGAATACGCTCAATGGCATCAAGATCTGATTCACAAGCAAAATGGGCAACACCGCTTTTTTCATTATGGGTCATTGCCCCGCCCAGGTCTTCAAAAGAGATGTCCTCCCCGGTAACCGACTTGATCACCTGCGGGCCGGTGATAAACATGTGACTGGTTTTTTTAACCATGAACACCCAGTCGGTCATGGCAGGCGAATATACCGCACCCCCGGCCGTGGGCCCCATGATGGCGGAGATCTGCGGGATAACACCGGAGGAAACCGAATTGCGGTAAAAGATTTCTCCGTACCCGAAGAGGGCGTCCACCCCTTCCTGGATGCGCGCACCCCCGGAATCATTGAACCCCACCACGGGGACACCCGATTTCATGGCCAGATCCATTACCTTGCATATTTTCTTGGCATGCATTTCTCCGAGGCTTCCCGCCCGTGCGGTAAAGTCCTGGGCAAAAGCGAAGACCGGTCTGCCGTCCACCAACCCATGCCCGGTAATGACACCGTCAGATGGAATGTCCACCTTGTCCATCCCAAAATTGACGCAACGGTGCCGAACAAAAACGTCCAGTTCGCGAAATGTGCCGGAGTCGAAAAAAGCGTCCAGGCGTTCCCTTGCCGTCAGCTTGCCATCTTTTTTCTGCCGGGCAATCGCCTTTTCACCACCCATCTTCCGAATTTCAGCTTTCAAGGAGAGCATTTCCTTGATTTTATCCGAAGTCTCACCCATCAATTGTTTCCTTTCATTACTTCGGTTTATATTCTTTACGAACGCTTCTTGTGCATAGCATACTTACTTCCCGGATCGTGATCTAACAATATTCCGCCTTTCAACATATTTTGACAATCTCGATGCAAAGGAGCAAACATCAAGGTTTTTCAAGGAATTCAAGGAGCCGTCTTGCCCCTGCCATTGCCGTGGTCTTGCCGTTTTCAACTTTTTTTTGTTCGAGGGGCAATGCTTTTTTAATCTCGGGCAACTGATAAAACCATTCTTTCAATCCTTCGTCAAGCAGATAGGTAAACCAGTCTTTTGCCTGCTGTTTCCGCTTCTTTTCAAACCGGCCGGTTTTTTTCATTTCCCTGTTGTGACGCATTACCGTATCCCATAGTTCATCTATACCGGCCATGGTCAGCGCACTGCACGTCAAAACCGGGGGATGCCACACCGAATCATGTGAGGTCATATAATGCAGTGCATTTTCATAGACCTGCCTTGCCCTTTCGGCCGGCTCAAGATTTTCGCCATCGGCCTTGTT
>SLIE01000356.1 GCA_007135795.1 Desulfobacterales bacterium | reverse complement strand
TTGCGAGGTTTTCGTCGCTTATGCAGGGGAATCCCATTTTCAGTTTCATAATCGGTATAAGCGATATCAGATCGGCATTGCCGCATCGTTCACCATAACCGTTTATCGTCCCCTGGATGATCCTCGCACCTGCCCGAACGGCACTGATACTGTTTGCAACCGCAAGGTTCGCATCGTTATGACAATGAATGCCGATTTGAATCAGTTTATCTGCCGATTTTTCGATGACCGGTCGTATTTCCGTGACCATCCGCTCGATATCGTGAGGCAGCGTGCCACCGTTGGTATCGCAAAGAACAATGGCATCCGCGCCTCCTTTTACCGCCGCCGTAATCGTTTCCGCGGCGTACGTGGGGTTGTCCCTGTACCCGTCGAAAAAATGTTCCGCGTCGTAGTGAACCTCTAGTTCGTTCTCCTTCAAATAAGCCACTGAATCCCGAATCATTGCAAGGTTATCCGCAAGCGCAACACCCAGGATTTTCTCCACATGAAGATCCCATGTTTTGCCAAAGATGGTCCCCACAGTGACCCTGCTTTCAATGATCGCATTCAGGTGCCGATCTTCTTCAGGCCGGATGCCGTGCTTATGAGTCGATCCAAAAGCGGTCAACTTGGCATTGACAAACGTTTGTTCGGCAGCCATCTGGAAAAACTCCCAGTCCTTAGTGCTGGCACCTGGCCATCCGCCTTCGATGTAATGAATTCCCAGGGAATCAAGTTTCAAGGCAACCTTAAGCTTGTCACTGGCTGTGAAATTGATTTTTTCACCCTGGGTGCCATCGCGAAGGGTCGTGTCATAAAACAATATCGAGTCCATTTTTCAACCTGATTATAAGCCGTTCAATTATTTTGATGTCCTGATTCGTTCTTTAACGATGGACGGATTAGCCCACGAAACACACACGAAACAGATAAAAGCGTCGCTTTTTCGAGTCTTTCCGTGGGCTAATGGTTTCTCTTGTAAGTCAGGTAAGTACTATCCATTCTTCGGGATTGCACACGTATTGACTTGAAAATGTTGCATAAACCTTCTGATCCCGACTTCTTGGGAGACTTCCAAACTTATTTGCCACGTCTATCCGGGCGCAGGGAGCGAACAGCCGCACCGGCAGTCCACATTTCGGAATTTCTAATGGCCTCGAGTTCCTTGTTAAGCTTCACTTTGTAATCGGGCGCGCTGTTTACTTCAAGAACCCGCTGCGTTTCCTTTCCAGAGGCAACACTTTCGTAAAGTTCGTCAAAAACCGGCTTTACGGCATCTCTGAACTTCGGTGCCCAATCCAATGCGCCTCTCTGTGCAGTGGCGCTGCAATTTGAAAACATCCAGTCCATCCCGTTTTCGTCCACGAGCCGAATGAGGCTCTGTGTCAGCTCTTCCACGGTTTCATTAAACGCTTCGCTGGGGCTGTGGCCGTGTTTGCGTAACACGTTGTACTGGGCTTCCATAACACCCGCCAGGCAACCCATCAAAACACCGCGCTCACCTGTAAGGTCGCTGAAAACCTCTTTTTCGAAGGTGGTTGGAAACAGGTAGCCCGAACCAATCGCTATTCCCAGGGCAAGCGTTCTTTCAGAAGCGCGCCCCGTGAAATCCTGGAACACGGCCCAGCTTGAATTGATGCCGCTTCCCTGCAGGAAATTCTGGCGAACACTGCGTCCGGATCCTTTTGGTGCGACCAGTATGACATCAACGTTTTTTGGGGGTATTACGCCGGTCTGTTCTTTGTAAACAATCGAAAAACCATGGGAGAAGAAAAGGGCGTCTCCCTCGTTCAGGCATTCCTTGATTTTGGGCCAGGTGGCGACCTGACCGGCATCAGAGAGAAGCTCCATGATGATGGTCCCTTTTTTCGCCGCTTCCTCGATGGGGAAAAGGGATTTACCCGGAACAAACCCGTCACCGATCGCCTTTTCCCAGTATTCGTCGCCTTCGATTTGACCAATGATCACATCGATGCCGTTATCCCGCAGGTTCAATGCCTGTGCCGGACCCTGTACGCCGTAGCCGAGCACGGCAATGGTCTCTTTTTTCAGGATCTCCCTGGCTTTTTCCAGGGGAAATTCATCCGACATGGTGACATTTTCCGTTGTGCCGCCAAAATCTATTACAGCCATTTTTTATTCCTTTCTTCTTTTTCGTGCATTAATTTACTTGCCGTTTTCCCTGGGCAGCGCGATACAGCCGGTTCTGGCGATCTCCCGGATACCCAGAGGCTTGAGGAGGTTCAATATAGCGGTGAGTTTCTCTGTGTCCCCGGTAACTTCAATGGTGAAATGATCAATTCCCACATCCACCACCTGGCCCCGAAAGATATCCGTGATCCTGAGAATCTCAGCCCGGTTTTCCTGTTTTGCATGGACCTTGATGAGGGTCATTTCCCTCAGCACGTAATGCATGCCGGTCAGGTCCGTCACCTTAATGACGTTAATCAGTTTGTTGAGTTGTTTTTTTATCTGTTCGATGATCCCGGGGCTTCCATGGGTCACCATGGTAATCCGGGAAACATTGGGTTCCGTGGTTTCAGCCACGCTCAACGAATCTATATTATACCCCCGGCCGGAAAAAAGTCCGGTAATCCGGGATAATACGCCGGGTTCATTATCCACCAGAATGGAAAGCAGATGTCTTTGTTCTTCCATTGCCAAATCCTTTTTTTACCCAAATTAGGGGTTGTTTCAATCAGACCAGCAGCATCTTGTTGATCGGCGCGCCAGCGGGAACCATGGGATAGACGCTTTCTTCCTGTTCCACCACGAAATCCATGATCACCGGTCCCTTGGTTTTAAGCCCCTCTTCTAAAACCTGCCTGACTTCCTCCGGTTTAACGGCTCGCAACCCCGTTGCGCCGTAGGCTTCGGCCAACTTGACAAAATCCGGCGTGTGCACGAACCGAGTGAAAGAATACCGTTTTTCGTAAAAAAGTTCCTGCCATTGCCGTACCATGCCCAGAAAACCGTTATTCAGAATCGCCACTTTGACCGGCAGCCCATACTGAACGGCGGTTGCCAGTTCCTGGATATTCATCTGGATGCTGCCGTCACCGGCAATGTCCACCACGATTTTATCCGGTGCGGCCACCTGGGCGCCGATGGCCGCCGGTAACCCGAAACCCATGACGCCAAGTCCACCGGAACTGATGAAATGCCCGGGTTTTTTGAAATGATAATACTGGGCTGCCCACATCTGGTTTTGTCCCACTTCCGTGGTAA
>SLIE01000498.1 GCA_007135795.1 Desulfobacterales bacterium | reverse complement strand
TCCCGGATGGTTTCATCGGGATCCCCCAGGTGGAAAATGATCTGCTTCAACGCCTGCTCACCTGTGATATCCATCACGGAAAGCGCCGCACGACGGATATCCGGCTGATGATGGTCAAGCAAATCGGATGATAGAGCATTGAGTTTTCTACTGTCAAGCTTTGCCAGGGCGTGCAATATTTCCGGGATGGCCGATTCATTTTCCTTTTCCAAGATCATGGTTTCCAGTTTCCCGGCATAGCGTTTTTCACTTGTTTCACCTGCCGCGACAATCCCGCTTTTTCGCTCGTCCGCATCCGGGGAATTGAGCCATTTATCGATTCTGGCACCGGTTTCAGAGGGTTTTTTCGGATATATGCATGCCGCTGCATATCCTCTGACCTCCGGATCATTGTCAGCCATAAAAGAATGGATTTTGCTGACATCCAAAGATGCCGGATTCCCTTTTTTAATGGTTTTTAAAATCGATACGTTCAATCGGGGCCTGTTTTCATCGAGCAGACCGGTCAGTCTTTTCAAAGTCTCCATTTTCGGATCGTCGGACAGCATTTCTGTCAACTGTGCGCGGGTGTCCTCGTCCTGTTTGTCCAGTACTTCCAGAATCAGGGCATCCAGGTCTTCCACATTCAGGCTTTTCAATAACCGGGCATACCATATCGCGTCATCCCCTCTGGCGGTCAAAAAGGTCTGGATAATCTCTTCACCGGCACTGTCTTTCCTAAAGAGCCTCCCCGGGTTTTCCTCCTCCAGGCTTTTTATATCCAGCATATTTTTTGAAATAAGGTTTTTGAGGATCGACGCGTAGTTTCTTTTCAGGATAATCGGTGCGGCCACCCATCCCAGTACAAACGGAAGCGCCACCAAAGACAGGTACCGGGGATGAAAGAGATTTACGGAAAGCAGAATCAGTCCGGACCCCAGCAAGAGGCCGGCCCTGACCACCGTCCCGCGCAGAAACGGCCTCACCATCGCCCTGTAGGATTCCGGGAAAAGGCCGATCAGTATGGATGTGGCCGGCATGTTGATCGTGGTACGCAGGATGTTGGTGGACATCCTGGCATATACTGCTGAAAAGATATCAAATCGAAAGAAAAACGCCAGAAAGGCGACCACGTAATTGACCGGATGGAGCATCAGCGCCAGAGGAACCCCGAAATACCCATACAACCGGCCCACGAAAAGGAGAATGATGAGACTGATAATATTCAGGACGCCTCTGAAATAACTGAAAAAGGTAATCATTCCCGATTCGGTCGGAAAATACTGATCCACGCTGAAATTGAACTGGTAGTTCATTATCGGAATGACCACATTCGGCATGAACGTCAGGACCAGCACGATCTTGAACAGCGAGGACTGCTTCAGCAAGGGCCAGACCCTTTGCACCTCTTCCGCCATGGAAGGTCGCTGCCGCTTGCTTTTCTCCTCTTTCCCGTTCCGCATCAACGCCGGAAACTGTCTTCCCATGCCAAAGACCACGACCGCACCCACCAGCGTGGTGACCAGGTAAACCAGGAGAAGATTGTCAAACTGAAAAGCCCTCGCCAGGTAAGGAGTCCCAAAGCTGCCGACAATAAGCCCCAGAACCCCGCCGGCACTCAACAGGGGAAAAATCCGCTTTGACTGGCGGGTATTGAACAGATCATTGGCGAGATTCCAGAAAAGCAGGGCTTGGAGCAGCTCATACTGGCTTTTGAGCATGAACAGGAGCGGATAGACAAGTTCAACGCCCATGGGAATGACAAGCCGGATTGCCGTGGTTGAAAGACCGCAGAACACAAAGAGGTAAAACAATATCCGCGCGCCGGAAATCTTTGCCATGAAAGTTGCCATGACCCCGGTGATGAGAAAGGTCGCCACCGTGTTGATCATGTTGACGATCGGCATGTACTCGATACCGTATCGTTTCAGGAATGTGGTTTCCGCATAATTGTTAAGGATCATCCCGGAAGATCGGACAAGGAACAAAAGCGCCGCGGTCCATAGAAAAATGACAATTTCATCTTCGTGGAGCTTTAACCAGTGAAGGATCGATTCCCGCATCAATGGGCCTCTTTGACGACTCTGAAACCCGTGGTCCTGAATTTTGCGGCAGGGTGCGCATAGGCACGGTTGGCCGAACGGGCCTGGTAACCATGGCCGAACCAGCTCCCTCCCCTGCGGACGCGCCGGGTACATTCAAACCGTTCCCGATCTTCGGGTTCGGTATAAGCCCTGAAGCAGTCCGCGGTCCATTCCCAGACGTTGCCGTGCATGTCATAGAGCCCCCAGGGGTTGGGGGGATACGTTTTTACCGGGGCCGGTTCGTTGGGCACAAGGCCGATGGAGCGCACATACGATACGCAATCATCGACCCGCATCCTGTTATTGGCGTACATGGCCCGGGAGCAGTCTATTTCATCTCCCCAGGGATAGGGCGTGGTGGTTCCGGCCCGGGCCGCGTATTCCCACTCAGCTTCGGTGGGGAGACGGTAGGTACCATCACCCCGTTTGTTCAATTGGTTTATGAAACCGATGGCCTCGTGCCAGGAAACCCTTGTAACCGGCGTGTCACTATCCCCCCGCCTGCCTAAAAACCACCGGCGCCCCATTACCGCATGCCATTGCCCGATGGTCACGGGTGTGGTTTGCATATAAAAGGCCTCTTCGATGGTCCGTTGATGCAGGACTTCGCTTTCACTTCGGAAACGCTCGTCTTCAGGGCTTCCCATCATAAACGTTCCGGGTTCGATATAAACGAATTCCATACCCACTGAATTGATGACAATGTCACCCTCTTCCCCGGCGGCGGTCCATGTCGGAAACAACAGCAACATAAAAACAAAAAACCATACCAGGCTCATTCGTCTGCCATGCAATATCATCATGATTTAGTCTCCGCTCCCTCCAACATTTCAGTCCCCCGATTAGGGCAATAGTTCCGGTCCGTCAAAAAAACACTTGATTTACTTTAGAAAATCACGCATGGCGCCGTCAATCTTAAAAAACAAATCATACCTTTTTCTACCGATTCATAACGAAACATACTTTTGAAACATATCTTCAAAAAATATAAAAATTAACTTAATATTCCAAATATTTGCAATGAGACTGAACATTTGTCAAAGGGAACGCGCACCATTGGGATATTACCATATAAAAGACTCCTGACTGGCGCTACCTGATTAAAAGGAGGGGTACAGGGGTGGGCGGCACCCACCCCTGGGATAAC
>SLIE01000161.1 GCA_007135795.1 Desulfobacterales bacterium | reverse complement strand
TTTTCGTCAAGGTCAAGGACGGCGAAAATTTTAACCGCAGGAATACTGGACGTATTTTGAGGATTAAAATTTGAGCCGGACGCAGAGATTGGCGAAAAAGACGGTTTTCGTTCAGGCACTACTTAAGTGCGCGTGTATGTCTACAAGGCGTAAGCCGCAAATTCTGAGGGATTGCGCGTAACTCAGTTATTGGAGTTTTCACGACGCCATCAAAATTTATTTCACAATGGATTTATTGACCCAATAGGACGATAACATGCAATTTCCAGATTACAGACCCCGCAGGCTCAGAAAACATGACATGTTCAGGCGGATGATACGCGAAACCGTCCTTGGTACTGACGACCTCATCATGCCGCTTTTCGCCGTTGACGGAAAAAACGTAAGAAACCCGGTCCCGTCGATGCCGGGACAGTTCCAGCTGTCCGTTGATAATATCGTAAAAGAAGCCAGAGAAGCCCGGGATCTTGGAATTCCCGCAATCATGTTATTCGGCATACCCGGCAAAAAGGATCCCTTGGGCACCCAGGCATATGCCCGGGACGGTATTACCCAGAGAGCCGCACGATCCATAAAAGAGAAGGTAGATGGTATCGCTGTTATCACGGATGTCTGTCTTTGCCAGTATACGGACCATGGTCATTGCGGAATGGTCGAAAAAGGAGAAGTCGACAATGACGCCACCCTTGACCTCCTTGCCCGCACGGCGCTTTCCCACGCCGCAAGCGGGGCCGACATGGTCGCCCCCTCGGACATGATGGACGGACGGGTGGGAATCATCCGTGAAATGCTCGATGAGGAAGGATACAACACCATACCCATAATGGCTTATTCAGCCAAGTATTGTTCGGCATATTACGGCCCCTTCCGGGATGCCGCGCATTCCGCACCGCAATTCGGGGACCGGCGAAGTTATCAGATGGATCCTGCCAATGCCATGGAGGCAATCCGGGAAGCCGGACTCGATGTAACTGAAGGTGCGGACATTATCATGGTAAAACCCGCCCTGCCCTACCTGGATATCATCTACCGGTTACGGGAAGAATTTGACTTGCCCGTGGCTGCTTATAATGTAAGCGGCGAGTATGCAATGATCAAGGCAGCGGAAAAAATGGGCTGGATCGACGGTAAAAAAGTGATGATGGAAACATTGACATCCATCAAGCGTGCCGGTGCGGACATGATACTGACTTACTTTGCCGCAGAGGCCGCAAAAGAGCTTCGCGGCAGTTGAAGTTGCTTTAACAAGAAGGAGTATACCGATAAAATGAAACATCCCTCAGAACATTCAGGATGTTCGCATAAAAACATAACCAGTCACCCTGGTGGTCATCCTGGTGGTCATCCTGGCGGTCATCCGGCCGAAAATGGCAAAACCGTAGGTCATCCGGCATCTGAAAGTGAAATACGGCTTGTTGCCTGGGAAACGACACGGAATTGCAACCTTTCCTGTATCCATTGCAGGGCATCCGCCACTTGCGGGCCATATACCGGGGAACTCGATACGCCCGCTGCCTTTACCCTGCTTGAACAGATCGCGCAGGTCGGCAAGCCAATCGTGATTTTAACGGGTGGCGAGCCGCTGCTTCGTCCGGACATATTTGAAATAACACGCTATGGAACCGAACTTGGTCTCAGAATGGTCATGGCGCCAAACGGCACCCTCGTTACCACCGCCGTGGCAGAGAAAATGAAAGACTCTGGCATTCATCGCATCAGCATCAGCATAGACGGCGCCACCGAAGAACAGCACGACTCGTTTCGAGGCGTTCCCGGGGCTTTCCAAGGGGCGATGGCTGGCATTCGGGCTGCAAAAAACGCCGGTATAGAGTTTCAGATCAATACCACCATTACACAACTCAATCGTGATCAAATTCCGGAAATTCTTAGTTTGGCCGAAGATCTCGGCGCGGTTGCCCTGCATATCTTTCTGCTGGTACCGACGGGACGGGGCAAATATATCGTGGACCAGGCAATTTCAGCACAGGAATACGAAGAAACCCTGAACTGGTTCTACGATCAGAAACAGAAAACACCGCTTCAGCTCAAGGCCACCTGTGCACCGCATTACTACAGGATTCTAAGGCAACGCGCCCGGGAAGAAAAGAAACAAGTGACATTTCAGACCTATGGTCTCGATGCGGTAACCCGGGGTTGCCTGGGAGGCACTGGTTTTTGCTTCATTTCTCACACCGGGGTTGTTCAGCCGTGCGGCTTTCTCGATCTTAATTGCGGAGATGTAACGACCACCTCATTTGCAGATATCTGGCACAATTCTGAAACCTTCAAATCGCTTCGAAATGCCGACAACCTGAAGGGCAAATGCGGGATATGTCAATTCCGGCGTGTATGTGGCGGATGCCGGGCACGGGCCCACGAAGCCACTGGTGATTACCTGGGCCAGGAACCGCTTTGCAGTTACAATCCGTAAACTGCCATGATACCCCGCCACGATGATAGTATTTCAACGCACCATGAGATAAATGTCGGGTAATACAAAAGTTCGGCAGAAACCTGCGACAATCCTTCTGGGTCCGCCATTAAAGGCTGAGGACGGGCTTTGCGTTAACCGACACCCCATCCACCTTTTCCATAACTGATCGACAGTTAAATCAACACTCTTTTGACAATTCAAACAACTCATTCAACTTGACGTACACTGAAAAAAACGTAATCTTATAACCGGAGGCCTTTTATGGAAGTCAAACAAATATTTCTGCCCCGGATGGCCAATTTCTGCTACATGGCAGGGGATGAAGAAACGCGTACCTGCGCCGTGATCGATCCGGCGTTTGACGCAAAAACAATCTTGAGTGAAATTGAAACCGCAGGATACAAAATAACCCACGTCATCAATACTCACGGTCATGCCGATCATGTTTCCGCGAACGCGGAGATCATCAACGCCACAGGCGCACAACTCTGCGTTCACGAAAGAGATTCCCAACAAGTTTCCGGATTTCTAACCCGTTCTCTATCCAGGATAATGGGTGGAAAAGGATCCCCCGGGGTTGATTGCATGCTTAAAGACAATGACATCATAAAGATTGGAAAAACGGAACTCCGCGTCATTCACACACCTGGCCATACACGCGGCTCCATATGCATTTATGCAGAAGGGCACCTCTTTACCGGCGATACCCTTTTTGTCGGCGCGGTGGGAAGAACGGATCTCCCGGGCGGCTCGACTTCGACACTTGTTTCCGCCATCAGGGAA
>SLIE01000295.1 GCA_007135795.1 Desulfobacterales bacterium | reverse complement strand
GGTATCATCCTGCAGACCTTTGAACACCTCTGGCGGAAGAAAGGCGGAATGGGGATCGAGGTCTTCCATCATGCCGTGAATGGCTTTTTCGATCAAATCGCTGGTTTTGACCGATTCGACATAATTCTTTTCAATCTCCTGGAGCACATCAGAAAACAACTTGAGACTTTCATATGTATTGTCCCGGGCCAGATCACCGTGCACGCTGCTCGAAGACATGTTCACGACAAAAACCATGAACACGCCAATGAGAAGGATCTTCAACGATTTATTTTTTACTTTCTTCATCTGTTATTAACTCCTTAACTTTTTTCAATCCAGTCAAGCGGATCCAGGGGATTGCCTCTGTGACGAACCTCAAAATATAGAATCGTGCCGGAAGGGGAACCGCTGTCTCCGACAGTGGCAATCACCTCGCCTGCCCTGACCTCCTCCCCTTCCCTGGCGAACAATTCTTCCAGGTGCCCGTAAACAGTGTAGAAACTATTTCCATGAGAAACCACGACAACCCGGCCGAATCCTGGAAGCCAGTCGGAAAAGGATGTCTCCCCGGCAAAAACCGCATGCACCGGCGCACCCCTGTCGGCCTTTATTTCTATACCGTTTTTGAAGGCTGTCGCACCTGAATTGGGCTCCCTGTATTTCCCGTATTGTGAAATTATCTTACCGTTAACCGGCATCTTTAGCAACCCCTGATATTCGGAAAAAACCTTCTGTTCGCCCGGTTTTTCTTCCGGCGTCCACTGCTTCAATCCGGCGATGGTGTCGTCCATTCTTTGGGCGGCCTTCCGAAGATATTCGATTTCACTCAGGGCCTTTGATTTATCTGATCTTATATCAGCAAGCAGGCTTTCCCGCTCTTTTTTCTGATTGGCAAGTTTCTGCCGGGCCAGGCTGTATTCATGTTCCAACGCCGCCTGTCTGGCCTTGTCTGCAACCGCTTGCGCATGAAGTCCGGCAAGTCGCTGTTGCTGATCGACGAGGGTTTTGATATTTTTTTCATCATGCGCCACAATCGTTTCAATGGCAGCCATGCGCCGAAACAGGTCACTGGTCGAACCTGCCGTGGCAAGCAGATTCATCCCCCCTATCCGGTTTAACTTGTAAAGCGCCACCAACCGCTTTTCCGCAAAAAGTTTTATCTCCGCGATCGCATCCACCGTTTTTGCAATATCAGCGCTTGTCCGCGCCATTCGTTTTTCCACTTCTGCAACGTCTCTGCCAACCTGCTCGAGGTTTCTCCCGACACTTGCCATGCGTTTTTCGATCTCATCGAGTGCTTTAACGGTGGAAGCAGCTCTGCGATCCATTTTTGAAACATCTTCCCGTTTGTGCACGATACGCTTCTCTATTTCCCGCGCTTCCTCAAGCGCTTCTTCAAGTCCCGGCGCAACAGCGCCCGCCTTTTGTATGTAAGCGCTTGAATCATAAATATACCCAGAACTACTGCCGTGGCTTATCGCCAGCCACGTCCCTTCCGTCCCGGTAATCCGGACAACATCACCCCGGGTCAAAATCCTGGTGATGCTGCAGGACGTATCCGGGCAGCTTCTCATATTCAAGGCGGACACAACCACTGTGCCGGATGCTGCAGACACGGACCGGGCTGCGTGCAGCGGCCCGGCCAGCATGCCCTGAAAAAGCATGAACACAACAAGCGGTATTAAAATTTTAAAAAGCGTCTTATTGAAAAATAACATCCGATCCAACCGACGAGAACACTTGAGAATAAAAGAAGTAAAACCATGGTCCAGGGAAGAAACCGGACATGAAAATAAACCAGAAGACCTGCTGAGGAAAGCTGCGGCACGGTAATACCATATGCGCCATAGAGCAGTAACATTCCCGTTGCCCCGCCTGTCAGACCGAGGATCATTCCTTCGAAGTAAAGGGGATATTTTATAAAGGCATCGTCAGCCCCTATGATCCGGGTGATCTTTATCTCGTCGATCCGCGAATACAGAATCAACCGGATGGTATTTGCCACAATCATCATGATAGCGGTAAAAATAAGGCCGATAAGGACCAGGCTGGTCATCCGGAACAGATTGTAGGCCCCGCTGAAACGCTCCACCCACTGCTGCGCGTATTCAACATCCCCGACCGCCTGATGCTCACCAATCCGGGTCGCAAGGGCTGAAATGGCGTCCGCCCCCTCGATATCATCGGACAGGGATATTTCCAGTGCGTCCGGCAGTGGATTTTCGGTAAGCCCTTCCAGAAGGGCGCTTTGCTGTCCGATTTCCGCTTTAAGCCATTCAAAGGCGTCATGACTTGAAACATATTCCATGCCGCCAACGCCCCGGTAGCCGCTTACGGCAACCATTAATTCCTGGCGTTCGGTTACCCCGGTAGCCGGCGCCAGGTATGCAATAATCCGAATCCCTTTTTTCCAGGAGGCCATCATATCCCCGGCGTTCAGGAGAAACAACCCGAAAGCACTTATAACAAAAACCGAAAGCGCGATGGTAATGACGCATATGCCATGAAGATATTTGTAATTCAGAAAATCCACGAATCCCCGGCGAAAAGCGTCTTTCATCGGCAGGCCCCGTCCGGCCCCATGACCCGGCCGTCCTTGAGATAGACACTGTTGGTGCACCCCTTGGACAGAAGATACCGGTCGTGCGTCGTAATCACGATGGTCGCCCCGTCGGCATGGGCGGAAACAAGCAGTTCGAAAATTTTCTCAGCCGCCTCCGGATCAAGACTGGCCGTGGGTTCATCTGCAAGAATGATGGCGGGCCTCCCCACCATTGCCCGGGCCACACCCACACGTTGCTGCTCCCCGCCCGAAAGCGTCGGGGGACACGCATCATGGCGATCTGCCAGGCCTACTTTTTCAAGCACGTTCATTACCTGCTCCCGAATGATTTTCCGGGAACGAACCCCTGCGACCTCAAGGACAAGCCCCACGTTGTCGAATACCGATTTCCCCGGGATCAAGCGGTAGTCCTGAAATATGATTCCCAACCGACGTCTCAGCATCGGCACCTGGTTACGCCTGATCCGGGTCAGGTTCATCCCGTCGACAATGGCATAACCGCCACTCATGTGTTCTCCCAGATACAACAGCTTCATCAATGTTGATTTCCCGGCGCCGGAGGGGCCACTGATAAAAAAAAACTCATTGCGGCATATGTCAAATGTGATATCGATCAGTGCTTCGGTATCCCCGAAATATTTACTGACCTCGTAGAGGCGTATGATTGTTTTATCGG
>SLIE01000040.1 GCA_007135795.1 Desulfobacterales bacterium | reverse complement strand
TCCTGTCTACTTCATTGCAGCAATTTTGCATTTGCTCGCAATCATATCACTACACCTTAGTATATGGAACTTTCAGCTTAGCCATCTTTACAGATTTTGTGACTTTTTTCGAGATCATCTAATACATCAACTCAACAACTTCATCGATTCCCGAATGAATGCCGGGATATCACCCGGATTTCGACTTGAAACCAGGTTTCCATCCACGACCACTTCGCTGTCCTGAAAATCGGCACCGGCATTTTTGATATCCTGAATGATCGATTTGTAACCGGTAACCTTTCGATTGCGAATCACATCCGCTGTAATCAGAAGCTGGGCGCCATGGCAAATGGCAAACACGGGCTTTCCGGAGCTCATGAATTCTTTTACAAACGCTACCGGCGCTTCGTGTCCCCGGAGCAGGTCCGGAGAAAAGCCGCCCGGAATCAGCAGCGCATCGAAATCTTCAGGCCTGACGTCCGTAACGCTTTTATGAATTTCAACCGGGGTCTGCTCTCTTTTACCCTTTACGGTCTGGCCGCCCTGGAGTCCGATATTGATAACGTCATGACCTGATTCCTTGTACGCCTTTACTGGTTCGGTGTATTCCACATCCTCAAAATAATCGGTCATAATGGACGCAATTTTACTCATCACAAACCTCCTTTGAATTTTGAATTCATCAAGCACTATGAGCTATCTCAAAAAAAGAACACGCCCGCTGGCAAGGCGTGAGGCGATAACAAAGCGGAACATATACGCTAATGTGAGCATTTTGAAGCGCCTCACAACGCCGCCAGAGCGGTGTTGGATTATTTTGAGATAGCTTGTAATAAAATATTGAATTCAACAATGTTTAAAATAGGGAGCGTCATGTAATTCAGGCTGATTCGACATGTATTTTCATTCGAGATGCCGTTCAAGATCATCATGGTTATCATTTTATATGATTGGCGTATTGATGGAGAAACAACAAAACGTTTCCGAAAATGCTCCAGTCATTTTTCTTTGAACCCCTAAAGAAAAAATGAAAGAGAGGATCATGGAATCGATACTGACACTGACGGTCAACCCCGCCATAGATAAAAGCTGCGAAATCAATCACGTGGTGCCGGAGCGCAAGCTTCGCTGCACAAAACCATCTTTTGAGCCGGGGGGCGGTGGACTCAATGTCACCCGGGCGATCCACAAGCTAGGGGGCAAATCCGAGGCCCTGTATTTGTCCGGGGGTCCTCCGGGCCAAATGCTTGGTCACTTCCTTGATGAAGAAGGGATCAATCATCAACCGATCGAAATTGAAGACTGGACTCGCGAGAACCTGGTCGTTTTTGAATCAACGACTGAACAGCAATACCGTTTCGGCATGCCGGGTCCTGAAATAAAGGCGCACGAATGGCAAAAGGTCCTTGATTACATTAAAAATCTCTCAACCTGCCCGGCGTTTCTCGTTGCCAGTGGCAGTCTTTCCACAGGGATACCGGTTGATTTCTTCACCCGGGTCGCCCGCATTGCCAAAGAAAAAGATATTCGTATGATCGTGGATACTTCCGGAGACGCCTTGTCATCCATACTGGAAGATGGTGAGATTTTTCTAATCAAACCCAACATTGGTGAATTCCGTGATATCGCGGGCAAATCCGAAGTAACGGAAGAAGAGCAGATCATCAGGTATGCCGGCAAACTGATCAAAGAGAAAAAAGTTCAGGTAGTCGTCATTTCCATTGGATCCGCCGGTACCCTTCTGGTGACAAAGGACGGATGCCGGAAAATGCGGGCGCCTGCAGTCACCATCAAAAGCAAGGTTGGCGCCGGAGACAGCATGGTCGCGGGGATAACGCTCGCCCTCGCTCGGGGCAAAGCCCTGGAAGATGCCATTCGCTTCGGTATTGCCGCCGGCGCTGGTGCTGTTATGACCCCTGGCACGGAACTATGCCGCAAGGAAGATGTGGAACGCTTATATGAAAGAATGAAAGCTGAAGTCATTTCCTAATCCGGTTTCCGAATATCCTTCTACGTTAAAACGAGGAAACCAATACATGATTTATAATAGAAAAATAAGGCGTATCACTAATTTACGGCTTGAGAGTAAATCTGCATGATTCATTGAGAGGTATTTAATTTCAGCACTCGACTTACCTGCGGCAAACAAGATGAAGCATTGGTTTGCCGACCATAGATGAAGGTCGGCGACGATTTTCATTCAAGCTCGCCAAAACACGGTCACTCAACAACGTGTTCGATACAAAGCCTTCATGTCGTGGCTCAAGCGTATCATTTTGTTGTTATATTTTGAAACCCGGCGAATTAGAAAAATACAATCCCAAGAAAAGGAGACAATTATGTGGACTGATCTGCTTAGAGCTGGTGGATATGCATTTGCGCTGCGAGAGATCGCTGGAATGCTTGGCCATTCGAGAAAAGAACAGGAAATAAGACGAAGTCAATATCTGAATATGGTTGTCGGCATCACGCTTGGGACTGCCGTGGGGGTGACCACGGGGATGTTGCTGGCCCCGCGGAGCGGGAAAGAAACCCGGGACAAAATTATCAACCAGACCCATTCCATTATGGAACGGATGAAGGAAAATGCTTATCACGCCAAGGAAGATCTGGAACGAAATCCTCATTTCCAATCAGCCGCACAAACCGCCGAAGAGACAGCGGAAAAAATGCGGGAGGAAACGGAGCGGGTTTTATGAACAAAACAGGCTGACAAAATTTTCTTGTAACGCTCAGTCAATAAAGGATGCCATATGGAACTGGTCATCACACTCGGACAACTGGCATGGGCCATCGTAATCATTGTTCTCGTTGGAGTCGGCATCTATGCGGCCATGGCACTGAAGAACCTGAACAAGCTGATGCAGCAGGTAAACGAGATGATGGAGAAGAATCATGAAAATCTTAACCGCCTCATACCGAATATCACTCAGATCTCCGATGACGCAGTGCTGATCACGGAGGATCTCCGGCAGACCGTTGGGGAAACCAGGGAAGCACTTGAAGTGATCACCCTGACCACCAGGGAAAAGGTTAACAAATTCAATGAAACTGCGGACAATGTAGGCACTTATGCCATCATTGCAGGAGAAGCCGCCAAGATTCTCATCGAAGTGCTATCGGATCGGAAAAAGAAAAGAAAATAATGAAACTATTGATTCTGTCAGCAACAGGGTGCAATATTAAGGGGATATTGCCATGAGTCAAATGTTTATGGAAAAAATCAAATCCGAAGGACTCTCCCATTTATCCTACATACTG
>SLIE01000238.1 GCA_007135795.1 Desulfobacterales bacterium | reverse complement strand
TTAAAATTTTCGCCGTCCTTGACCTTGACGAAAAATCCTGGTTTTCGTTCGGGCAATATTTAAAAGGCTTCCTGTGAAAACCAATTATTGCCCTGTAACTCATAAAAAACGTAACCCTGTTGGCCGAGAAGTCAAAGACGGCCTTGCAGATATGTTTAAGGCCGGGGATTTTGTTTGTAATACAATCTGGCATTGAATCGTCTTTTCAGGGCTTTTTGCATCTAGTAGGAACTATAATTGTATTCCCATACAAGTACAGTTTTCACCCCATTGTAAAAGAAAACTTCGGCCATATATTGTAATCGTACAGTCCGATTATTATAAGGTGATATTTGCAGGCGAGACAACATATAGGGAGGTGCATTATGGAACAATCAACTTCAACATCCAAACAGGATATCAAAATTATAGTAAGCAGTTTTTTAATTGTGGCAGGGCTTTTTTCCCTGATGTTTCATATGATCCTGTTTCCGATTCTCGGGGTTATTATCGGGATTCCCTGGATAGGCGCAGGTATCCTTTCTGTTATAAAAAACAGACGAAGTCAGTTCAGAGTCTGTTCTCCCGGGCATGAATGGCAGGAATCCTGTCGGTAATGATTTGAAAAGCCGTAATCTATAGTTGCGATTTCACTGTTGCCACGACAAAAAGGGGCCGGAAATTATCCGGACCCTTTTTGTTGGAGTTAACACCTCATGTCCATCTTACGGCATAGCGGCGTTACCAATAACGGTAACCCCGGCACCGATATCACATGGCACCGTTTTCCGTGTGTTTTATGTTTTATTATTCCTTTAGTGGCAACGAGGCCCTATCTGTCCTGGTTTCTGGCACGGGATGAAAATGACGGCATTGCAGTGCTATCCGAACTTCGCCGACCGCCCTTGTAGGACACGATTTGTTTTTTGGCCGGTGCTGATCGGCGACCTGCCTGCTTGGGACCTGAAGACTTATGATTCACCGGCTTCTGGCCTGCGGATCTCATGGGTTCATCAATTTTCGCCTTGGCAGCTTCGTAATTGAAGTCTGGCAGGGTCTGGCGCTCAACCCTCGCTCCCATGACCCGATCGATGGCGCGGACCATTTGCGTGTCTTCCTCTGTGATCATGGTAAAGGCGTCGCCGGTGTGTGTGGCGCGTCCGGTCCTGCCGATACGGTGGATATATGCATCTGGGGTATTCGGGATGTCGTAATTGATCACGTGCGAAACATTGGCAATATCGATGCCGCGCGCGGCAATATCGGTGGCTACCAGTATCTGGTAGGTCCCGTTTCGAAAGCCGGTTATTGCATCCTGACGTCGGTTTTGCGACAGATTGCCCTGGAGTGATGCCGTCTTGTACCCGGCTTTGCAAAGCTGCTCACCGAGGCGCTTTGCACGATGCTTGGTGCGGGTAAAGACGAGAATCGAATCGGTCCGGGTCTGCTGAAGCAACTTCAGCAGCAGCTGTGTCTTCTGGTGCTGGGCAACAGGGAAAAGCGCATGGGAAACCGTTTCGGCCGGCGCGGTGATACCCACCTGTACAGTGATCGGATCGGTCAGGCTTTCCCCTGCCAGGTGCCGGATTTCTGCCGGCATGGTGGCAGAAAAAAGAAGGGTTTGACGCTTTTTTGGAATCTGCTTCAGGATGCGGCGGATATCGGGTAGAAACCCCATGTCGAACATGTGGTCGGCTTCATCTAGCACAAGTACCTCAAGTGCTGAAAGATTGACTGTTTTTCGACCGATATGGTCAAGAAGCCGTCCCGGGCAGGCCACAATGATGTCCGCTCTTCCGGATGATTTTATCTGCGGGCCGATGGCCACGCCACCGTAAATGGCGATGCTCTTCAGGCCGGTCTTTTTCCCCAGGATCATTATCGCCTCATGGATCTGTTCGGCCAGTTCCCGGGTGGGGGCTACGATCAGGGCACGGGTAGTACCCCGTTTGCCATCAATCAACCTGTTCAGAATCGGGAGCACGAAAGCGGCTGTTTTTCCGGTACCGGTCTGAGCCAGGCCCATGACGTCTTTTGCATTCATGACCGCAGGGATTGCCTGGGCCTGAATGGGGGTTGGCGCAGAATATCCGGCGGCGATAATGCCTGCCGCGACAGCGGGATGGAACTTGAAAGTTTGAAAACTCATAAAACCTCTTTTATAAATGGAGCATAAAAAAAGCCCCGGAATCATTCCGGGGCTTACGATGTACGTTAATTTTCGTTTATTGGCCAGGAAACTACGTTGTTTACAATAATACGATGTAATGCGGCATCTGTCAATGTAACTCTTTGTGCAATTCCGCAAACGTGTAAAAAACAGCATACTGCCTGGTCAAATCACGCATGCGCAAAATTGTGTTCAGGGGCGATCTTCCCGGCCCGTTTTTATCAGCGTCACCAGGCGATTTATAATTCGCGCGGTCAAACCCCAGATGATATCGTTTTCGTACCGATACAAATCACTTTCAAACATCATCCCTTTCCAGTTGAAAGGACCGTATGAATAGCTGGCAGAATTCAACAGGTGAGAAAATGGAATGATCAGGAGTCGCTCCACCTCCCTGCTGTCTGGTTTAAAATTATATGGATAAGGGATGCTGCCGACAAAGGGGGTAATCCAGAAACTCGACGAGAGCGTTCGCTGGGTGCTCAACGCGCCCCATACATCAACCTCATCTTTTTTTACGCCAATTTCCTCTTCCGTCTCTCTCAAGGCCGTTTCCAAATCGTCCTTGTCGTCTTCTTCCCGCCCGCCCCCTGGAAATGAAATCTGATCGCCATGAATGCCGGGATAATCCGGACGCTTCGTTAGAATCAAGGACAACCCTTCAGGGGCCTTGTAAAAAGGGACTAAAACCGATGCCGGTTTTCGCCCAGACTGCGGAATATGACGGGGTTGATGTTTTGCCAGTACCGCCTTAATTTCCGCTTCGCTGCAAGCCTTACTCACCATTTGGTTCCTTCTGCTCTTTAAGACGCCACGTTTCATCGCTGAATTGAAAGCACCGTGTGTGGAATTAATATTGCGTTTGGCTTTCATTTTGACCTTTGATCCGTATATTGCTCAGGATAATTTTTTGTGCCGTTTCAGCCTGTCGGTTTTTCTTCAAGTACATCAAGGAGATCAATAACCCGGGTCGATATATCCTGGATCTCCTGCCGATCGGATGTTGAAGCGATACTGCGGCGGGCTGTCTCCACCATATCCCGGGCGTGCATGAGCAATACCTGTCGCCGTTTTGTATCTTTAGTCTGTCCGGCGAGAACT
>SLIE01000520.1 GCA_007135795.1 Desulfobacterales bacterium | reverse complement strand
TTTGCGATTTTATTCGGGGTTCTTATCTTTTGGGTATATTATTTTCTTTACTGACTTGCCTGTAGGGAGATCATTTGAAAAAAAATAACCCTCTTACCGTTCGGAGCGGGTAATGAGTTTTACCAACCTTCAGTTAAAAAATGAAAATTTTGTCAAGCACGCTTGCCAGGAAGAGGTTTTCCTAAATCATGAGCCTGAGGCAGCACCTTCTCTTTACCTGAGTATCGTTGTGCCCCTTTATAATGAAGAGGAGTCTGTTGAAATCCTGGTGTCCAAAATAGCTGAAGCAGTAGATAAAATGGCCGTGTCATATGAGATTATTCTGGTTGATGACGGCTCTGTTGATCGCACCTGGTCTATTATCGAGGAACTCGCAGGGTTCTATCCAAAGCTTCGCGGGCTAAAATTTCGCAGAAATTTCGGTCAGACCAGTGCCATGGTCGCCGGCTTTGAGCGTGCCGTGGGGAAAGTAATCGTGACACTCGATGGAGATCTGCAAAACGATCCATCCGACATTCCGAAACTTCTAAACAAGATTGAACAGGGATATGACATTGTCAGTGGATGGCGCAAAGATCGGCAGGATAACTTCTCGAGGGTTTTGCCTTCCCGCATCGCCAATTACATGATTTCGGTTACCACCGGTGTCCGGTTGCATGATTATGGCTGTTCTCTCAAAGCCTACAGGGCGGATTGTATCAAGCAACTGAAGGCTTATGGGGAAATGCACCGGTTTTTTCCGGCTCTGGCAAGCATGACCGGCGCCCAGGTGGCTGAAATTGAAACCGTCCATCACCCCAGGAAGTACGGTGTTTCCAAGTACGGTTTTAATCGTATATTTAAAGTATTGAGTGATATTTTCGCCATAAACCTGATTATCCGTTTTTCATCCAATCCGCTCAAGGGTTTTTTTCTTTGTGCCTTGCCCTTTATACTTATGGCGGGCTTTTTTTGCTTTCTGGGGTTTCTCGCCCTGATACTGGGATGGACCCCTGGCAAAGCTTCCTTTTTTATGCTGGGATCCGGGCTTTGCGGGTTTACAGCTGTCTACCTGATCGTTCTCGGCGTACTGGGTGAGCTCGTTGTGAATTCCAGCGATCTGACGCATACGCATTTGCCTGAAATAACTAAAAAAGAAATTTACATGGACAAGTCATGAAAATTTCCGCCATCGTTCTTCTGGAAAAGCCGTACAACGATTTCTCTGAGTACCTGCTCAACCTGGGGCGTACTTTGGACACTGTCGGGGAAGACTATGAGATTGTCGTAATTGCGAACGCAACCGGAAATTTCTTTCGTGCGCAGCAAGCGCATATCCGGTTGTCCTGTTTGAATGTTCGCGCCTTTGAGTTTGTTACGCCGGTCACCCAGGCGGTCAGTTTAAAAGCGATACTAAAGGAACTGACCGGCGATGTGCTGGTCGTCTGCGGGTCATACCAGCAATTGACGGATCAGTCCCTGGTGCAATGTATCCGGGCCATGGATGACGCTACGGACCTGGTCAGCCCATGGCGGGGGAAAAGGGTGGATCCTGTTTTCAATCAATTGCAATCGAGAATGTTTAACTGGGTAACCCGGCGCATGGTTAAAACGAACCTGCATGATTTTAACTGTACGGTAAAGATTTGCCGGCGATACGTACTCGAGGAAATCGATTTTTACGGGAACATGTTCCGGTTCCTGCCGGTCCTGGCTGCTGCCAGAGGGTTCAAAGTCCGGGAATGCGTCGTGGATCATTACCAGGAGCGCGGAAAAACAGGCTTTTACAGCCTGCCTGAATATCTTTCCCGCATTCTTGATATCTTTACCATATTTTTTACCACGCGCTTCAGCAGAAAGCCGCTTCGCTTTTTCAGTACGATCGGCCTTGGCTTTATCAGTCTGGGTGTGGCTTTAATGGGATATCTTTTTATCGAACGGCTCTTTTTTGATGCGACTATAGGCAACAGGCCAATCCTTCTGGTAGCCCTGTTGGTGACAATTCTTGGCGTCCTGGTAGGTGGCGCCGGGTTGCTGGGAGAAATTATCGCGTTTACCAATGGGCGGCACAAAAAAGAATATGTGATTGAAAAAGAAATATAAAAACTGACCAGTAATAGTCAGATGTTCATATTATTACAGCAGGCCATTTAAAGAAAAGCATACCTAATCTAAAATAAACATAACTAACTGTTACGTAATTAAATAATTTTTCTCTGTCCCTTCTGTGGTGAAAAATTGCGTAATCTTATTTTGAGAAGTTTGTCATTGCACTATGAAAATACTTGTGATTGCCCCACATCCTTTTTATCAATCGCGCGGCACACCTATCGCGGTAGATCTTTTGATTCGCGTGCTCAGCGAGCGGGGAGACATAGTTGATGTGCTTACCTTTCATGAAGGGGTTGATCGTTTCTACGGGGGGTGCACGATTCATCGAATCCAGCCTTTTGTTCGGGTAAAGGAAATACGTCCCGGTCTATCCGGTAAAAAGCTTTACTGTGATGTTCATTTGTTTTTTCAGTTTATTTCGCTGGTCAGAAAAGAGCGCTATGATCTGGTGCATGCTGTTGAGGAGAGCGCTTTTATGGCACTCCTTGTTTGCAGGCCGATATCCATGCCTTTCATTTATGATATGGATTCCTCGATGACCACGCAGATTGTAGACAAGTTGCCGTTTTTAAAACCGGGAAGAAAACTGTTGGAGTGGATGGAGCGTTTGCCGATGCGCTATGCAACGGCTGTCGTATCGGTATGTGACGCACTTGCTGAAAACGCGGTGCGTGCCGGCGCAAAAGAGGTTGTTGTCCTGAAGGATATATCACTGTTGAAATTATACGGGGAGAATGGCGATTCGGTGCGTTTGAGAGATAAACTGGCATTGCCCCGGAAGATTGCCATGTACATCGGCAATCTTGAATCCTACCAGGGGATTGACCTGATGCTTGAGAGCTTCGCGCTGCTGCGATCAGAAACGGACGATGTCGCATTGGTTGTAATCGGTGGAATTGACACGGACATCCATAAGTATCAGGCCATGTCCTTGCAATTGGATATTAATGGGGCAGTTCATTTTCTGGGACCCCGGCCAGTAGAAAGCCTGGGGCATTATATGGCCCAGGCGGATATTCTGATTTCGCCCCGTATTGAAGGTGTGAATACCCCGATGAAGATATACAGCTATCTCGATTCGGGTGTGCCCGTGCTGGCAACGGACTTGCCGACACACAAGCAGGTTATGAATGATAAAATCGCAATGCTTGCACCGCCT
>SLIE01000139.1 GCA_007135795.1 Desulfobacterales bacterium | reverse complement strand
CTTTAAACAGCTGACGTTCAGCAAAGATCACCTGTTTCTGGGCGGGTTAATCTCCGGTTTTTTCGGAGGGCTTTCCGGCCACCAGGGGGCCTTGCGATCGGCATTTCTTTCAAAAGTCGGCATTACCGCCCAGGCTTTTGTGGGGACGAACGCATGGATCGGATTCATGGTCGATGCAGCCCGGATTATCGTGTACGCCTATGTTTTTTTTCTTGCAGATACCGGCGATATCTTTATCCGGGAACAGATTCCACTCATACTGACAGGTATTGTTTTTGCATTTGCAGGCGTGTTAATCGGCAAACGGTTTTTACACAAAATTACCATGACGTTTGTTCAAACACTGACCGGAATTCTGCTGATGGCTATCTCTTTTGCACTGGCCGCCGGTCTGATTTAAAACCCGGCAGGTTGTCACCGGCATCGAATTTCGTCCTGTTGAAGATCTTTTTACGTTAAAAATATGCCTTTTTTCTCAAGCTTGTGTTATTTGCATACTATTGTATCGTGTCCACCTATGCGTATGTGAGCCTTTCGAATCAAATTCAGCGCAACATCCGCACGCCTTTGCATCATTTATAAACTGTTAAATCAGCTGCATACAGGAGAGCAAGGCCACATGAGTGTTTCCAATAACCTAAAAGCAACGCTGTGCCACATCGACCAATTGCCGGTGCTTCCGGGTATTGCTATAAAGATACTAGAAAAAACAAAAGACCCCAACACATCCCTCAACCAGGTGGCCGAAATTCTTGCAACCGACCCGCCACTGTCGGCTAAAGTGCTGAATGTCGTTAATTCGCCATTTTTCGGTCTCTCCAGAAAAATTACAAACCTTCCGCATGCAGTAAACCTGTTGGGAGAAAAATCGCTTAAATATATTGCGCTCAGCTTTTCACTCATACATGCTTTTAACAACAACAAAAAGCAGTTCGATTATGCCTCCTTCTGGCAAAAATCCCTGACATGCGCCGTTGTAAGCCGCTTAATCGCAAAAGATCTAGGCCGTTGTGATGCCGAAGACATTTATTTTCTTGGGCTCATTCACAATATCGGCATCCTTGCCATGATTCAGAGCCATCCGGGGCAATACTCCCTGGTACTCAAAAAAATCAAAGATGACGATCTGGATTACCATGTCGCTGAAAACGCTATTTTTACTTGCAATCATATGGACGTGGGTGCTTTTCTAATCGAATCCTGGGGGTTGCCGAGTGTATTTGTACTACCTGTACTCAATCATCATTATCCCGACAATATCCCGTTAACCCATAAAAACCAACGAATCGGTGCAAGGATTATTCACGTTTCAAATGCGATATGTCGTTTCCTTCATGCGGCGGACAAAACCGAAAGCCTGGCCATCGTCAATCAATTATTGAAGAATTACAACATGAACCGCCGCGTGAATCTTGAAGCGGTTGTGGAAAAAGCCTGCACGCATATCCAGCCCCTTTTGCCGCTTTTTGACATTGATCAGCATAATTCTTTCGATTATCTGAAAATACTGGACGAAAGTAAAAAAGAAATGTACCGATTGTCTTTCGAAATGATAGGCAAGATCAAGGAACAAGAGAAGACGATCGATCGTTTGAACATCCTTGCCTCCCAGGACGGACTGACCAGTCTTAAAAACTACAAAAGCTTCCAGGACTCCCTGAAGAAGGAATTGGCCGGAAGTCGGCGCCACGGGTACACCAGCGTGCTTGCCCTGGCAGACCTAGATGGATTCAAGGCCGTCAATGATCAATACGGTCACATCGCGGGAGATCACGTCCTGCAGGAAGTCAGCCGACTCTTTATGGAAAACACAAGGGAAACAGATATTATAGCCCGGTACGGCGGAGAAGAATTTGCCTTCATACTTACCAGGACCTGTATCCAGGAAGGATTCAAAACCATAGACCGGCTGCGTGCCATGCTGTCCGAATTGAAAATCGAATACCAGGGGCATACCATCTCCGTTACCATGAGCGTGGGCGTGCTCGCTTTTTCCGGAAACGATAATTTAACGGGAACCGAGTTGTTGAAACGGGTAGATGCCGCAATGTATCAGGCAAAAAACTCAGGCAAGAACAAGACCTTTATGTTACATTCCTAAACCGGACTGCATTTCATAATTCTTATCCGGCGGCAGTCCGGTTTTTGCCGATTCCCTACGGACAAGTACATCACACCGTTCATTGCCTGCATTTCCCGCATGCCCCCGTACCCACCTGAATTCCACCCGGTGTCGCTTCAGAAGGTCCAGAAGCCTCTCCCACAAGTCCGGATTCAGGGCTTTATCTGTTTTATTGCGCATCCAGTTATTCTTCCGCCATTTTTCCGCCCATCCCTTTGTCACGCCGTCGACCACATATTTCGAATCACTGTAAAGAATGACATCCGAGGGTTTTGTCAAAGCTTCCAGCGCCTTGATGCAGGCCGTCAATTCCATCCGGTTATTGGTTGTCAGCCGGTAACCACCGGAAAGTTCCCTACGGTTGTTTCCATCATCGATGACCACGCCATACCCTCCGGGACCGGGATTGTTGAGTGCCCCCCCGTCGGTGTGAATCACCACCCGACCGTTTCCGGGCGTATCGTTCACCGGTTCATTTTCCGGCTTTTCAGATGATTTCGGAGCTATCTTTCTATTCTGTTTCCCTTGGAGAAAAGCCTCTGCCTCCGCTTTCGTAGGAAACCCCCGGTAAACCGCACCGGGGAATTCTACCACCTGGACCTGTGCCCCACCTTCACCAAACCACTGCGTGTAAATGCCCGGCTTTCGACCTTTGCGCACTGCATAGAATTTTTTTTTCACCGCCATTTGATATTTGCTAACCCCGTTTAGATAAATTGTAAGTAGATGATGAACCTTTTTCTCACATACGCACCAAAGCGACAAGCATAAAATCAAATGCGTCAGCAAACGAATACGCCACCGGCTTCGCCGGGTTGAATGCCAGGCAGGAGCCTGGCGCTCCCAAGGGGAAACCGTACGGAAACAGCCGTTTAAAATCAAAAGCGGATGACGTCGTAAACTACCTACTTCATTGTATGAATTTACATTTGTACGGAATACTTTATTCGTCAAAGCTGACACCGACAATACCGATTACCTCTGACCATACAAAATGATCAATTTCAACCGGGTGGTGCCGGGTATTGCCCGGGAGAAATTGTCCTTTGATCTCAAATGATGCCGGTGTTGCTTGTGGCAAAACTGAGACAAGGATTATTTTTCTCTATGCCCGTTGTGTTCTCTGTGGTAAAAAT
>SLIE01000049.1 GCA_007135795.1 Desulfobacterales bacterium | reverse complement strand
ATTTCACCGCATGCGCAGGGATCACGGTAGCGCGGTCTATCCCCATGGACAGGTCGTGAAGCCTGTGACCAAAGCGACCCAGCCGTGCGACCAAATCTTTTTCACTGTATTTTTCGATCTCCCCCAGGTAGCGGATACCCATTTTCGCCAAGGTTTTTTCGGTCACCGGGCCGACTCCCGGTATTCTGGAGACGGGGAGATTATACAGAATATCCTTGACGCCTTCCGGCAGAATCACGCGCAATCCATCCGGTTTATCCATGTCCGATGCGATTTTCGCGAGAAATTTCAAAGGGGCCATGCCAACCGAACAGTTCAGCCCGGATTTGTCTTTAATCATTTTTTTAATTTGTATACCGATCTGATCGTAAGTGCCGAAAAGCCCCACGCATCCGGAAAGATCCAGAAACGCCTCATCAATGGAGACCTGCTCCACCACAGGGGAGAAGGATTGCAGCACGCCCATGACGATTTCAGAGAGCGCCTTGTAGCGGTGGAAACGGGGAGGGAGGAAAACACCTGCGGGACATTGCTTTTTCGCCTGAAAAATCGGCATGGCCGATCGCACGCCATATTTGCGGGCTTCATAGCTGGCTGCCGAAACCACGCCGCGATCCGATACACCGCCGACGATCACACACTTGCCGATCAGTGAGGGATTGTCCAACTGTTCAACGGATGCAAAAAATGCATCCATGTCTACGTGACAGATCATCTATGGACCAGGCTCAGGGATTGGGTTCAAATATATAATTGCTGCTATGGTCAGTCCGCAAACAGGGGGACATGCGCAAAAACAGCCACGTCGAACAACCCCAGATCCGTCAACCTGATTTCCGGTATTACCGGCAGCGCCAGGAATGAAAGGATCATGAACGGGTCTTCCACCCGCATGCCGAGCGTGCGGGCCGCATTGTTGAGCAGCAGGGTCTTTTGCCGGATGGTATCGATATCCTCATCCGCCATCAGCCCTGCAATGGGAAGCGAAAGAGACGCCTCGATCTTACCGGCGGACACGACCACCAGTCCGCCGCCCATTTCCACGACCGTCTTTACCGCAACCATCATGTCCGCATCATCTGCGCCCACGCAAATGATATTGTGGGAATCATGGGCCACACTCGATGCAATCGCTCCGCTTTTTAACCCGAAACCGGATACCAGCCCTTTACCCACCCTGCCCGACGCCTTATGCCGCTCCACCACCACCAGCTTCAGTATATCTTGTGCAGGATCCGACACAACCCTGCCGTTTTCTGATTTTACATCCATGAGACGGCATTTGGTAACAATCTGTCCCGGAACCAGTTCGATCACCCTTGCCCGACGTCCTTTGGCAGGAATTGAAAAATCGAGTCCACGGATATCCACATGCATGGTGTTTGGGTATGAAACCGGAATGGACGACGTTACTCCGGCCAGCATCGAGCCGTTTTCAGCCACCAGGCGGCCTGACGTGTAAACCTTTTCAACCCTAAAGGTCTCCATATCGGACAAGACCACGATATCGGCTTCTTTCCCCGGTGCAATGGCCCCAAGGCGCGACAGCCCGAAATATCTTGCAGGATTGATTGTGGCCATTCGCAGTGCAATCATGGGATCGACCCCCGCGGCCACGGCTTTTCTCAAAAGAGAATTAATATGACCCCCAGTGGCGATCTCCTGTGTGTGCCGATCATCCGTGCACCACATCAAAAAAGGGTCTGTATACGGGGTGATAATGGGAACAAGATCCGAAAGGTTTTTGGCACCGGTCCCTTCGCGAATCATTATAAACATACCCGCTGCCAGTTTTTCAAGCGCCTCTTCCGCGGATATGCATTCATGATCACTGGAAATGCCGGCAGATATGTATGCGGCAAGATTTTTGCCACCCAGGCCGGGGGCATGGCCATCCACGATTTTACCATAGCGGCTGGTGGTTTCAATTTTTTTGATCACATCCCCGGCCCCGCCGATAACGCCTGGATAGTTCATCATTTCTCCGAGGCCAAGGATTTTTTCATGCGTCAGGAGAGGTATCAGCGTATCTGCATCGAGCATGGCGCCGGAAGTTTCCATCGGGGTGGCCGGCACACAAGACGGGAGCATGAAAAAAATATTCATGGGCTGGTTTTCGGCAGCGGTCAACATATAGGCAACCCCGTCCATGCCGCTTACATTGGCGATTTCATGGGGATCTGCCACCACCGTGGTGGTACCATGGGGTAAAATGCCGCGAACAAACCCGGTGACACCCGCCATGGCACTTTCAATATGAACATGCGCATCGATGAATCCGGGAGCGACGTACCGATTGCCGAGAGACACGGTCTTCGTTGCCAAATAGTCCCCTATCCCCGCGATGTGTCCATTATAAATCGCTATGTTTCCCGGAATCACCCGGCCGGTATATACATTGACAATTCGCGCGTCCGTCAGCAATAGATCGGCAGGGATTTCTCCCGCCGCTACCTTGATTAACTCACTTGTCTGTGTCGCCATCTTTTTTTTGCCGCCTTTTCCTGCAGCACTGATCCGGATTTAATTCCGGTCGATATGAGGATCAATAACTATCGGATTTTCTCTTTATCCCGTATTTGGAAATAAGCCTGGACAAATAGGTTCGTTGAATCCCCATCAACCCGGCCGCCTTGCTCTGATTGCCCCCGGTACTTTTGAGGTTTACCTCTATATATCGCTTCTTGAATTCGTCTATCGCTTCTTTGAGCGGAACCCCGACGGGGACGGTGTCGAGGGCGGCTTTTTCATACAAGATCGGCAAATCACCGGGCATGATCGATTTCCCGTTCCCCATCACCACCGCCCGCTCGATGGCGTTTTTCAGTTCCCGGACATTACCGGGCCAATCGTACTGAATCATTTTATTCATTGCTTCCGGGGAGATCCCGAGATTGACATACCCTTTTTCTTTCTGAAAAATATCGACAAAATGCCTTGCCAGCAAGGGAATATCTTCTTTTCGTTCCCGAAGGGGCGGCATGTGAATTTCAACAACGTTCAACCGGTAGTAAAGATCTTTCCTGAAATTACCCGCTTTGATCTCTTCGGTGATATTCTGGTTGGTGGCGGCCATAACCCGGATATCCACGGAAATCGGTACATTCCCCCCTACCCTGTAAAAAATGCCGTCCTGGAGCACCCTTAACAGTTTCGCCTGCATGGTTTGGCTCATTTCGGCGATTTCATCCAGAAAAATTGTGCTCTCATCGGCAAGTTCAAATTTCCCGATCTTCTGGCCCACGGCCCCGGTGAACGCACCTTTTT
>SLIE01000456.1 GCA_007135795.1 Desulfobacterales bacterium | reverse complement strand
ATTAGGGGATAATGGTTTTTCACAATGTGTGATAGAGGGACAGATCCTTTGTGCGGCCAGCCCGGAAGAATCGGCTATGCTTTATGTAACCGGAAAAGATGCCCGAATACTGCTTCCCCGTCTTTCGGATTTGCCGGAAGTCCCTCTTAGTATCGAGATCTGGATTAAAGTAAGTCATAGTTTAAAGCAGTTAAAAAACACATGGAAAGAGCGCGAAGATAAGTTTGAACAAATGGAAGCGCAAGTTGGGGCATTGACCCGAAAGATTGAAGAACAACAAACAGCATATGACGAACAAGTTTTTGAAATGGTACAGCAACTGGGTGAGACCCGCCAGGAAATATTGAAAAAACAGGAAGAGGTCGAAGATTATCATAGCCGTTTACTGGAGTCCGAAAGGCGGGTGAACGATATCTGGAAAAAAGTGACGGAACAAGATGAACGGGTCGTCCTGTATTCATCAGAGCTTGCAGAAGCAAAACGAAATTTTGCCGAGCTTTATGTCTGGTTTGTTCGATTGGCTGATCTGCTCGGTTTTGACGAGACAACCGCTTCGTCATCGGTGCACCTTGTCAAAAAATCCTCAAAAATTTTTTCCAGAAAAGCGCCCATTGATGAAATCCAGACGGTATTCAGGAATTTTTATTCCATGATGCCCGATATTGATGCATCCGTTGAAGGTGAGGAGGAAGAGGAATGATTCGATTTTCTTACACGATATCTGGAGGGAACAGTTTTTAATCCCCATCAGGGGCTGGGGGAATTTTTAACCCGGGAATGTCTCTGAAATTGTCCCCGGAATATCCGGAAACCCCGGAAGGTATTTTTCTTTTTCCGGGCATTTTATGTTTCAGGGGTTATATTTAAACTGTTTGAACCCCAAAAGCGAAGACAAAACTAAATATGGTTTTCGTTCGGGCTTATTACTTACCAAACCCAAACCTGATTTTTGAAAAGTTGCCTTATGACCATTGCCCTGGACCAGAATCCCGATGTACTTTTTCCGAAAGACCTCCTTTCCGATGATTATTGTGGCCAAACCTGGTATGTCGCCCATGTGAAAAGTCGCCGGGAGAAGGTTCTTGCGGATTTCCTTTTCAGACACACCATCAGTTACTTTCTTCCCATGGTAAAGAAACGGCAGGCGAGCAGAAACCGGGTTCGTTACAGCCTCATTCCCGTCTTTCCAGGGTATGTCTTTATGAACTGCACTATTACCAACCGTCATAATGCCTTGAAATCCAATCATGTCGGAAGGATTATCGAAGTCACCGACACTGAGACCCTGGTGAGGGAACTCAGGCAGATCAATCAAACCCTTTCGGTGGATAAACCAATTTACCCTGTGGATTTTCTGAGTGTCGGACAGCGGGTCCGGGTAAAAAAAGGTCCCCTGAAAGATATCGAGGGGGTTGTCGTTCGTAAGGATAAAAAATACCGGCTTGTGCTTACCGTCACCAGCATCATGCAATCTTTGTCTATTGAAATCGATGCGGATATGGTGGAATCTGTTTGAAATCACCTGATTCGGCTCTAAAATAATTTAAAGATAAATTTGGTGACAACGGCAACAGAAAGTCCCGTTTACTTTGATGTAGCGACTTTACACTTACTCAGAAGCCTAAATCACTGCGCTTTGCTTTGGTCGACCGACTTAATCAATGACAATTTGGGTTGTTTCGAGTTTTTCTTGTTGATAAGGGATGGTCGCAGGCATCGGTAAGATTGTTTCGGATAATATAAAAATTTTTGGAAAATCACTGTGAATATTAAAATCAAGCTTAAATACGTGGTTATTCTGGTCGGGATTATTATGCTGGGTTCATCCTGTGCCAGGATTGTTGACGTGGTGGACAAGCCCTCGACACCGGAAGTCAAGTTGTTTGAGTCCGCCGAACACAAGTATGCCGCATCTGAATATGAGCATGCCCTTGCGCTTTACCAGCAATACCTTGATCAATATCCTGCGGCTGGCATGGTACCTGCGGCAATGCTGAAAATCGGGATGATCCGAACCGAACAGGAAGAATTCGAAAACGCGCGAGATATATATTCAGAACTTATCCAGAGATTTCCGGACACTGATGTTGCGCTCAGGGCAGAGGTGGAAACGTTATTTGCCTATTTTCGTGAAGGCCGATATGACGCAGTTATCGACTACAATGAAAAAATGAAAAAGGATCGATTCCCGCTGGACATGCAAACCCGCATAAGCATCATTACAGGTGATGCTTATCTGGAAACAAGGTCTTATGACAAGTCTTTTGCCCAGTTTCTGGAAGGTTTTTTCCATGCGCCAAACACCAGGTGGCGCATGCATGCCGGAAATCGCCTGGCAGAAGCGGCCGCATATGTGGAGATCGCAAGGCTGGAAGATTTTATGGAAGCGCTTGACGGAGAAGCGCCCTTTGAATATTTGTTTTATGGTAAATGTTTGAATCTCGCAAGAGCAGGCCGTATTGGTGAGGCGACTGCGCTTCTCTATGAATTCGCGGATCGTTTTCCATATCACGAGCTTGGCGCAAAGGTTACTGAAAAAATTGAAGCGTTCGAACAGATGGCCTATTTTGAGGGTCATCGTATTGGCGTTTTGTTGCCACTTACCGGGCAATACGGGCCTTTCGGGCAAAATGCATTGAGAGGGATTGAACTCGCATTGGCGGAATATTCCCGGAACACCGCTGTTGATCCGCCCCTAGAAATCATGGTGTATGATACCGGGGGGGATAAAGAGAAAACGATTCAGGGTGTGGGCACCCTTGCGAAAAACAAGGTGGCCGCAATCATCGGACCGATCGTCATGGCGGAAGCTGCCGCAACCGAGGCACAAGCCTTGGGGGTTCCCATCGTCACCCTCAGTCAGCGAGCCGGTATAACCACAGTTGGAGATTTTGTATTCAGAAATTTTCTGACCCCGGAAATGCAGGTCAATGCACTTGTTGATTATGCAACCGATACACTGGGTCTCGAGCGTTTTGCGGTCTTGTATCCGGATGAGGCTTACGGGGAAACGTTTCTGCATTTGTTTTGGGACAGGCTTCTTGAAAAGAACGGGGTAATGATGGGAGCGGAGAAGTATAATCCCGAAAAAACAGATTTTTCCGATCCCATAAAAAGACTGGTTGGACTGTACTACAATGTTCCCGACGAGCTGAAGGTGATTTTGGACGAAGAGGCTCAAATTGTTGATGCCATGGGAATTGTCGATGAATTGGGGGCGGAGGATGACGAGGCTGGGGAAAAGGCGATTGTGGATTTCGACGCCGT
>SLIE01000175.1 GCA_007135795.1 Desulfobacterales bacterium | reverse complement strand
TCATTGCTTAGCAAAATCAAGTTATACGATATTGATTCATGATGGTATAAGTGAATTTTATCAATAATTGTAAACTACAAGGGGTGCTATGCAAGTTATTGCTTAGCACCCCTTGTAACTGAAAATACCGATCGGCAAAAATTAATTTTCTTCGTTAATCCGATCTCTTAGTTTGCCAGAACATTTAAATGTAACAACTCTGCGCGCTTCAAGAAGCAAGTCATCTCCAGTAGCCGGGTTTCTACCTCTTCTGGTTGATTTGTCTTTTATGCAGAATTTCCCGAAGCCGGAAACAAGGACGTCTTCTCCCTCCTCCAGGCTTCTTTTAATAATTTCAAGAAGGGATTCGACAATATCCACGGATTTTTTCTTGGTAAAGCCGAGTTCATTAACCTGTTCCACAATTTTATTTTTTGTCAATGCCATTGCGCCTCCTGCTCGGGCTATTAATTATTTCGATCTTTGATTAAACTGTACTTGCGCTAATTGTCATCACTCGCTTCAATTCCGCCTGGCTTGTCCTGGTTCACCGGAAAGTGCGGCTTTATCGTTTCCATAATACGATCTATTCGCGTTGAGATGGCGTCAATTTCTTTCTTTAATTGTACATCATCTTGAAAATTCTTGTACTCAGGTTCATTCGGAGAAGCCATGTTAATTCAAAACCATTATAATGCAAAGGGGTTAGAGGCGTAATCGATTATATGTAAAGTATTGGTGCTACCTGTTATCCTTTGCAGCGATTGATTGTTTTTCAAAGGCAAACATCGCTTTATGATAAGTGCATTAGTCCCTATGCAACCAGAATTACTTGAAAAAATCGATTTTAATCCAAAATGCTTAATATTCGTAATAAATAAACAGAAAAGAATAAAATGTCAAGAGGTTATAATGAGTTTTAATTTTCATAAAGAGTTTTCTATTTTATTTAAATACGCTAATAAGAGGATTGATTTTTACAGTAGAAACTTTATATTATTGCTGCTCTTTATAAAAAAAGTGTTACAGTCGTCTGCCAGGATCATTTTGGTTTTCGGACGAAAAGTTATGATACGACCATCCGTATTCCGGAGACATCGTTATTATTGAATTGTTCGAATATTCAGTAAAATCAACTTGAGGACAATATTCGTAATTTATTCTTTTATGCATTAAAAACAAAAAGGTTTCAGGAAAAGAGCCTGAAACCCCGGTTTCATTCATGGAGCCGACGAGCGGAATTGAACCGCTGACCTGCTGATTACGAATCAGCTGCTCTACCAACTGAGCTACGTCGGCATAAAAGTGTTATTTTAGTAGCATGAGCGGTATTACCCGTCAAGTGCTTTTTATGAAAACAATTCCTGTTCAAGGCTGTTTCGGTCTTGCCGAATCGTTCTTGACTTTGAAATATGATACGAACTGACAACATATGAAAAATCTTTTTGAAAAACACTCCGAGGTGGGAGAAAGCACAATTGATGGAATAATCGATGCGATACAGAAACCAGCTGGCCAGGATATCGAGGTGTCAGGATCGGTCGGTGCGGAAAAGCCATATATCATTTCCCGGCTTGTTGACCATTTGAAGAAACCGGTATTCATTATCGTCCCGTCCGGACAGGCTGCAGAAGCATTGGCGCAGGATCTTGAGTTTTTTTCCGGACCATCGACGCCACGGGTCTTTATCTTCCCGCCATACAATATTCTGCCCTTCAAGCGGCTCGCTTACCACAGTGAAACAGCAGCTCGTCGAATTCGTATTTTATATGAACTGGCGGTTGCCGGCAATGGACCCGCCGTGATTATCGTTCCCGTTGAAACACTGCTTCAGAGAATTATCCCCAGGGATGTATTGTGTGACTATGCTGAGCTCGTCATGATCAATGAAGATCTGGATCGAGACCGGCTTATCCGGAAGCTTCATTCGGGGGGCTACGTTCGTGCGGCAATCGTGGAAGAACCCGGAGAATACAGTGTTCGAGGCGGAATAATTGATGTTTTCTCACCCATGTATGACGATCCATTGCGCATCGAGCTTTTTGGAGATACCGTTGATTCCATTCGCCGTTTTTCTGCATCCAGCCAACGGAAAGTCGATTTTATGGAAGAGGCTGTAATTTTGCCAGCCAGAGAGGCTGTTTTGGATATAGAAAATATTGATGCGGTGATTAAGCGGGCACGAGCACAGAAAGTATCTGCCGGCATCAGCGAGGCCGCGGTCAGCGAGTTTGTCGAGCGATTGAAAAATGAAGGAGTTTTTTCCGGCATAGAAGGATTGCTCCCCCTGATTTACGATGAGACGGACACTGTATTTGATTATATGAATCAAAATACGTTTATTATCGATTATGATCCCTCGGCTACAACCCATGAAGTGGTAAAAAAAGAGGCATTGGCAACAAGAAACTATCTTTCAGCGTGTGATGATAACCGGATGTGTGTGTCACCTGAATCCATTTACCAGTCATGGCCGACTGTGCAATCGACCTTGGCCGGGAAACAGGTGCTGTCATTCAAAATGGTTCGGATCAATACGCCAAGTTGCACAGATGAAAGCAATCAAGCCTTATTTCAATTGTCCGCGGCGGATAATGCGGATCTTGCCTCGCAGGTAGCGGTCCATGACAGAGGCGATCAATTGTTGAAACCTTTTGTGGAGTGGATTGAAGCCTATGAGAATAAAGGATATCATGTGGTGATTGTCTGTTCCACCCGATTCCAGTCGGATCGGTTGCAGGGGTTACTCACGCCGTATGGGAAAAAATTCGAGATATTCAAGTCCTTCAGTGAAGTACCGGGTAGGTTGGCAAAATCAGCGATTGTTTCTGGCCATTTGAACAGCGGTTTTGTATTGCACGATCAGCGTCTTGCAATTATAACGGAACGTGAAATTTTTGGGAAAAAAGCAAAGCGCCGGACCCGGCGGGAAAAACGTGAGGCTGTCCGGACAAGCTTTCTTGATTTTTCGGATCTGGCCATTGACGATTTTATTGTTCATATCTCTCACGGTATCGGACGCTACAAGGGACTTGAAAAGCTCACCATAGATGCTATCACCAATGACTTCATGCTTATCGAGTATCGGGACAGGGACAAATTGTACCTGCCGGTTGACCGAATGGACATGGTCCAGAAGTACATGGGGGTTGATGAGGTTATTCCTGTTCTTGACAAGTTGGGCGGTACAGCGTGGGAAAAAGCAAAAGCCAAAGCCAAAAAAAGTGTTGAAAAAATCGCCGGGGAACTGCTTCAGCTGTATGCCCAGAGAAAAGTGCGCAAAGGGCATGCCTTTGGTGGTGATGAAAATTATTACAGGGATTTCGAGGCAGGTTTTCCATATGACGAAACCGACGATCAGATAAAGGCGATCGAGGATGTTCTGGTGGATATGGAGTCACCAACACCCATGGATCGTCTGATATGTGGTGATGTTGGGTACGGCAAGACCGAAGTTGCCCTGCGTGCGGCCTTTAAAGCGGTTAACGATGGAAAGCAGGTAGCCGTAATGGTCCCCACAACATTACTTGCGGAACAGCACTATCGAACATTTATTGAACGATTTGAAAAATATCCCGTAACTGTTGAATGTATAAGTCGCTTTCGAACAAGAAAACAGCAAAATGCCATTGTCGATCGAATGAAAAAGGGAGCCGTCGACATCGTCATCGGCACGCATCGCCTGATCCAAAAGGATATCGGATTCAAGGATCTGGGACTTGCCATAATTGATGAAGAACAGCGTTTCGGCGTCAAGCACAAGGAAAAATTAAAAAAAATCCGGACCACGGTAGATGTTTTGTCCATGACGGCCACTCCCATACCCAGAACGCTTCACATGTCAATGCTGGGAGTCCGGGACATCAGCATTATTTCCACACCACCTGAATTGCGTCAGCCGATTATTTCGTATATCAGCGAACTCGATCCTGCTATTATATCGGATGCCATTAACAAGGAGATGGATCGATACGGTCAAATCTTCTTCGTTCACAATAATATCAACACCATCTGGAACATGGCAAAGTATCTGAAGGAGCTGGTGCCGAATGTTCGCCTGGGTGTGGCACATGGACGACTTGGGGAAGATGAACTTGAAAGCGTCATGAAAAAGTTTATCAATAAAGAAATTGACATGCTTGTTACGACCACCATCGTGGAGTCCGGACTTGACATTCCCAATGCAAATACCATTATTGTCAATCGTGCCGATCGATTCGGACTTTCACAAATATATCAGCTTCGGGGTCGGGTGGGAAGGGCAAGCGAACAGGCGTATGCCTATTTGATCGTCCCTGCAGAGGCTGCCCTGGGACGTGATGCACAAAAACGACTCAAGGTTTTAATGGAACACAGTGATCTTGGCGCGGGTTTCCAGATTGCCCTGCATGATCTGAAAATACGCGGGGGGGGTGCCGCCCTTGGCATTCATCAATCGGGCCACATTTCCGCCGTTGGGTATGACATGTTTCTCAAGCTTATGGAAGAGTCGATTGCCACGATCAAGGGTGAGACCGTGACAGAGATGCTTGAACCTGAAATCAATATTCCGGTTTCAGTTTATATTCCGGATAGCTACATCCCGGATCTGGACGGCAGACTTTCTGCATACCGCAGACTTGCCAGGATGCAGGAATTAAAGGAGGTTGCTGATTTTAGAGAAGAACTTATCGATCGCTTCGGGAGCCCACCACAGGAAGTGATTAATCTGTTGCTGAAAATCATGCTGAAAATATTGTCAAAAAGAGCAGGGGTAAAACGTCTTGACCTGACACCCGAATCGCTTTCACTTGCTTTCTCGGAGCTTCATCAGAAAAACCCATATGCGCTTTTTAAAATGGCGGAAGATGCACCAGAAAGGTTTCGCATTACGGCATCCCGAACAATGTTTATAACTTTGCAGAAATCAGGAATAAACAGTCTGATGAACCAGAGTAAAAAGATCTTGATGGAAATTGCAAGTTTTGTTAATAATTAAAGATTTTATGTGTCATGCATATAAATGTGGTTGGAGAGAGTTTTTTAAAAATCAAAGAGCGGATGATCGGTTGTAATATGAAAAATCGTGTTGCTTCACAATGGACAAGAATCATTATTTTTTCAGGATTGGCAACGTTTCTGTTACTTGCCGGTCTGATGACGCAGAAGTTGGAATCAGCTGAAGTGGTTGATCGTATCGTGGCTATTGTCAACGAAGATATCATTCGCCTGTCGGATCTGAATCGTCATTTTGAACCGATTGAACATCAAATCCGCGCGCAACATAGATTTTCACCGCATGAAACAGAAAAAGCCCTGTATGAAGCCCGTCGTCAACTGATAGATGACCTGATTGATGAAAAACTGGCAGACCAGGTAATTAAAGAATCAGGGATTCGTGTTAGCGAAAGCGAACTCGATGCGACCATTGAACAGATAAAGGCAACCAATCGCCTGACTCAGGAAGATTTCATTAGGGCCCTGCAATCTCGTGGTTTGACGTTTGACGAATACAGAGAAAATCTGAGGCAGCAGCTTTTGAGAAACAAATTGATAAACCAGAAGGTTAAGTCAAGAATTGTTATCACCGAAGATGATGTTCGAGACTATCGGAATGCCAATCCCGGAAAATATGGACTTAAAGGTAAATATCACCTGAAAAATATCTTTATGTCTTATCAGCAGGGTAAAGTTCAGACGCGCCACAAAATGGAGACCGTTTTAGAGGCACTCGAACAGGGTGCAGACTTTTCAGCAATGGCCCGGAAATATTCCATGGCGCCAAATGCAGAAGAAGGGGGAGAACTCGGCGTCTTTGCTCTGGAAGATCTGTCAGCGCATCTTCAACCAGTAATGGCTGATCTTGCGCCGGGCGAGTTCACAGGTATTATAGAAACGGATCTGGGGTTTCAGATCTTTTTACTCGAAGATATTAAAGAACCTGAAAAGCAGGATATGGACGCTGTCAAACAACAAATTGAACAAGAGTTGTATGAGCGAAAAACAGAAGAGAAATTCGAAGAGTGGATTCATTCTTTACGGAAATCCGCTCACATAAGAATTATTTTGTAAATAATGTGATAGCTTCGTAAAAAGTTGCGATCAGGCGACTTTGCTAAAGTTAAAGATCAATTCTTGCGCAATCTCGAAGAATGCTGAGTGCTTAAGTGTACGTGTGGGTCTACGAGGCGTAAGCCGCAAATTCTGATTTTGTGATTTTTACCAGTTCATCAATGTTTTCGGTCGTGATTACCCATGCAGAAACCTGATATCCTGTCGTTCGGAAGATACCTCAAAGCCATACGGGAAAGCAGCAATATCACTCTGATCTCCGTTGCAGACCGTCTTCGGGTAAGTGTATGGCTTTTAATCTTGATCGAGGCTGAGGACCACGAAAAACTTCCCAACGAGATTTATGTAAAAGGGACGTTAAGGGCTTATGCCGAAGCCATTGGGGTGGATTCGGCTGATGTTATTGAGCGTTACGAGATAAACCGCCTGGCCTATGATCATTCATTGAAATCCGAACAGGATCTCATTAAATCCGGTAAACAGTCCATCATCCGTATGGCTGGAGCCCTTGGGGTATTGGGGCTTGCCGTGATGATTTCGGTAATGATCTTTGATCATTTTCACGATCCCGCTGAGTATCATTTGATGAAGAAAGCTGTTGGTACTGGATCGGGTGTTGTCGTTGATGATTTGCTGGCGTATGAAATTCACAGTTCAGCCGGCAGGCTTACAGAACAGGCATTCCGGTTGAACGACCGACTACATCTCAAGCTCGTTGCAATGTCCGAAATCGATATCACCCTGCGCATTGATGATGGGACGCCCGTCAAGTATAAATTAAATCCGAATGATGAAATGCAGGTTGAAGCTTCTTCGCATTTTCATCTTTCCATAAGCGATGCCAGCGGGATAAGCGTTTACCTCAATGACCAGCCCGTTTTCCCCAAAGGTGATCCTGGTCGACCAGCCAGTATCTTACTTAAAAAAGAAGCAGGCTGAAAACCATCAATTATGACGACTTCGTAAAGAGTCCAATATCTGTGTTTTGCGCAATCCTTCAGAATTTGCGGCTTACGCCTCGTAGACATACACGTACACTATAGTACGCTGCATTCTTCGAGATTGCGCAAGCCTTGATTTTGAGCTTTTTTCAAAACTCTCTGATCGCGATTTACTGCGAATGTATCAATTATAGGCAAGGCCGAAAAGGTCTTGTTATAATAAGACCGAGAAGGTCTTGTCGTTTTTTCCGGGAATCCGATAGATGTTATGTTTTTCTTCACCTGCGATTTTGCTCAAACGGACCGATTTTGGTGACTATGATCTTATAATATCATTTTTATCGTTCAATCGTGGCAAAATTTCCGTCATCGCCAAAAATGCAAAAAAAAGTCGCAAACGTTTTTCCGGTTTACTCGAGCCGTTTACTGAACTCGATATCGTCGTCCGGACGAGCCGTAACAATGGCATGCCGGTTCTTCAGGAAGTTTCGATGAAATCGCCATTAGCAGACATTCATGGCGGTCTGATTGAAACAGCGTATGCGAGTTACTGGGCGGAATTGATTTTAGGATGGATCGAGGCCTTCCAGCCACAACCCGAAATTTACAGGCTGCTCAGGTACAGTTTGAACAAACTGGACAGACATGCCGCATCTCCACATGTTATGAACGTCATTTTTCAGGCTCGATTTCTTCATCTGACCGGTTTTGCACCTCACCTTGAATCATGCGTAACCTGCGGGATACCTGTGGATAATATGCAATCATCCAGGCTTTTTTTTGATCTTGCAAAGGGTGGTATTGTATGCGATGGATGTAGCGCAGAAGAAAGCCGCTTTCGCACGACTATCTCGAAGGGAACCGCAAAGTTTCTTTCATGGATCCAGTCATATGATACGGATGCAGCAATGCGATTGCGCTTTGATGACCGATCATTGAATGAAGCCCGACGTATTCTGGAGGCCTTTGTGCCTCACCATCTGGGACGGATGCCCAAGAGTCTCAAATTTTTGAAAGACCTGAGATGACATGGAAAAAAAATTACGACAAATCTTAGAAGAAAAACCTGTTACTGCTTCTGCACCATGCAGAGTTGATCTTGGGGGTACTATTGATATCGCCGTTTTCTACTATCCCTTGTCATATCTTGAGCCGGTGACATTCAACATTGCGCTTGACATGAGGACGCATGTTCGAATCGTTCCATATAAACCCGGTCTTGTAAAAATTTCCTCGGCAGGTTTTCTTCCTGCTGAATTTCATATCGATGCGATACCCTTTTCCCACCCCATGGGTCTTCTTTTTGCAATTGCGGCATATTTTCGGATCGATGGCATTCATATTGAAATCGCGTCATCCTCGCCACCGAAAAGTGCGTTAGGCGGCTCATCATCCGCGGCCGTGGCTGTTATTGCCGCGTTTGATCGATTGTTGACGAGAAGTGGAAAATCTGAGATCAATTTGATTAAGATTCCCGAATTGGCGCATGCCATTGAAGAAAGCACTGCCGGTGTTGCATGTGGATGTCAGGATCAGATGGCGGCGACATGGGGTGGCGTTAATGCATGGTATTGGAAGGGGCATGGCGCGATTCCATGGTTTGATAGAAAAAAACTCCTGGACAAGAAGGATGCCGACTGGTTAAACGATCGCATGCTGGTGGCTTATTGTGGTGTTCAACATGATTCCAGTGATATAAATTCCCAGTGGATAAGGGGATTTATAGATGCCACATGGCGAATGGAGTGGGTTGAAATTGTCAATTGCACAAAGCGCTTTATCAGGGCCTTTACCGAAAAAGATGTTTCAATTGCAGTGGAGTGTATGAATCGGGAGACGGCAATACGACAGGAGATGACACCCGGGGTCCTGGATGTCGTGGGTGAAAACCTCGTTGCTGCGGCACGGAACAATCATTGTGCGGCTCGGTTTGCCGGAGCAGGCGGTGGCGGATGCATATGGGCTTTTGGGGAACCGGACAGAATTTCGGTGCTTAAATCCGCTTGGGAAGGTGTTCTTGACGCCCGGACAGATGCACGACTACTGGATACTTCAGTCGACACGGACGGGGTTTGGAGTGATTGATTTCTTATCGATATAACGTGCATAACAAATACCAAGGATAGACTCTAATGTATTTCCAGGATGTAATACTCAACTTGCAACGATTCTGGTCCCGAAAGGGATGTGTTCTTGTTCAGCCGTATGACATGGAGGTGGGTGCCGGAACGTTTCATCCGGCCACATTGCTGCGCGCACTGGGGCCGGAGCCGTGGAATGTCGCATATGTCCAGCCTTCACGGCGGCCCACGGATGGTCGTTACGGAGACAATCCTTACCGATTGCAGCACTACTATCAATTTCAGGTCCTCCTTAAACCTTCCCCGCTCGATGTTCAAAAACAGTTTCTCGAGAGTCTCAAGGCATTGGGAATCGATGCGATGGATCATGATATACGCTTTGTCGAAGATGACTGGGAGTCTCCCACGCTTGGTGCGTCCGGACTTGGCTGGGAGGTCTGGCTCGACGGCATGGAAATCAGCCAGTTCACCTATTTCCAGATGGCCGGCAGTATCGAGGTCGACCCGGTTCCCGTAGAGCTCACTTACGGGCTTGAGCGTATCTGCATGTATTTGCAGGAAGTCGATAATGTTTTTGACATTAAATGGAATGAGAATATTACTTACCGGGATGTGCATCACCAGCAGGAAGTTGAACAATCCGCTTATAATTTTGAAACAGCCGATGTCGCTATGCTGCATGACTGTTTCAATCGCTTCGAAGCTGAATCAAGGAGAAACGCAGGTGCCGTACTTGTAGTCCCGGCATATGAATGTTGTCTGAAATGCTCTCATCTGTTTAATCTTCTGGATGCCCGGGGGGCCATCAGCGTCACCCAGCGAACCGGCTATATCGCAAGAATCCGAGATCTTGCGCGTCTTTGCGCGCAGGCATATATCACACAACGAGAAGCTCTTGGACACCCGATGTTAAAAGGTGTTTGAACAAAGTCGTTTTTTTGGTTTGTTTTAATTCGTACCTTATACCACACCCCATTTTTTGAAATGCCAATTGCCGATATGAGATCGGTATGGATATGAAGGATAAGCCCATGGAACGATTATTGATTGAAATTGGTACCGAGGAAATCCCTTCCGGATATATAGAGCCTGCGTTGAACGCCTTTCGAACCATGCTGCTTGAAAGACTTCGTAATGCACGGATCGAATGCGGCGATGCGGTCATATATGGCACGCCGCGCCGGCTTAGCGTTATTATTGATAACGTGGCATCTCGTCAATCATCGCTTACCTCTGAAATTACCGGACCCCCGGAACGGGTGGCGTATGATGAAAACGGCCAGCCAACGGTTGCCGCTAAAAAATTTGCAGAAAAAAACGGTGTTGCCCTAAACCGCCTTGAAATTATAGAAACCGAAAAGGGCAGGTACCTGTGCACCCGGAAAATTGAAAAAGGGCAGGCCACACCGGTCATGTTGAAACAGATTTTGCCAGAGGTGATTCTAACGATTCCCTTTCCCCGTACCATGCGCTGGAAAAACCTGCGAATCGCATTTGCCCGTCCGATTCATTCGTTGGCGGCGCTTTATGGCAGAAGTGTCGTTCCTTTTACCGTGGGAAACATTAAGAGCGGCAGGAACACGTTCGGACATCGGTTCATGTCTCCCGGAAAAATTAAATTGGATCATCCGGAAGAATATCTCGAAAAACTGCGTTCCGCATTTGTCATTGCCGATATCTCGGATAGAAAAGCGGAGATGAACGAGAAAATGCAGCAGGTGGTTGCAGAAACAGGTGGTCATATCAAGCCCGATGATGTGCTGATCGATTCGGTCTGTAATCTCGTTGAATACCCTGAAGCTGTTCTGGGGACTTTTGACCGAAAATTTCTGGAATTGCCGAGTGAAATTCTGGTGACCGCCATGCGGGAACATCAGCGATATTTTGCAGTTCTGGATGCCAATGAAAATATGATGCCGCATTTTGTGGCTGTGAGTAACAACAAGGCCAGAGATATGCGCGTGGTTGTTTCCGGATATGAGCGGGTGCTTGCCGCACGTCTTGAGGATGCACGATTTTTTTACAAGACAGACCTTAAAAGACCGCTGGAAGAGATGGTTGAAAAATTAAAAGCCGTGGTTTTTCAGGCAAAACTTGGCTCTGTTTACGACAAGACAGAACGGGTTCGCAAGCTTTGTGCGTTTATTGCAATGCACGTGGGGTTGGATGCGGTTCAAGCAGAAAATCTCGATCGTGCTGCGATGTTCTGCAAGGCTGATCTGGTCAGTCATGTCGTTATAGAATTTCCAAAGCTTCAAGGTGTGATAGGACGTGTTTACGCGGAAAAAGCAGGTGAGCCTCAGGTGGTCGCCAGGGCAATTGAAGAGCATTACCGACCGACTTCCTCCGGGGGGATTTTGCCGGAAACGATTATTGGCTCGATACTTGGCGTTGCCGACAAACTCGATACCCTGTGCGGATGTTTTCTGGAAGGGATGATTCCTACCGGCGCATCTGATCCTTACGCGCTCCGCCGACAGGCAATCGGGCTTATACAAACGGCTCTTGAAAACAATTTTAATATCTCTCTTTCGGATGCCATTCGTTACGGCATGGGTCTGTTTGAAAATGGTGATGATAAAAAGCTGGAAACGGCGATAGAGGGGCTTTTGGATTTTGTAAAAAATCGCATGGCACACATGCTTGAGGAAGAATCCATTTCCAGGGACATGGCATCGAGTGTCCTTGCGGTATCGTCGGATAATATCCCGGATGTATGGGGGCGGGCGCGTGCATTTTGCAAGATGAAGTCTCAACCGGATTTTGAATCGCTTGCCGTTACTTTCAAGCGGGTGGTAAACATTATACGCAAAGCCGATTTGTCTGAGACAGGGAATGGTGTGGTAAACCCGTCTCTTTTTGAAAACCAGGCTGAATCAATACTTTTTGAGGAATTTGTCGAGACTGAAAAACGGGTTGACGATTTTTTGCAGACGCAGGATGCTGAAGCGGCTTTTCATGAGATCGCCAATATCAGAAAACACGTGGACAGATTTTTTGACGACGTTATGGTTATGTCGGAAGAGAGTGACTTGCGAAAAAACAGGCTTGCACTTTTAAAGCGTATATCGGATCTTTTCGGAAGGCTTGCCGACTTTTCAAAAATATCGACTTAGCCGGGAACCACTGAGTTTATGATTTCTTTGGAGACAGCTTGTAAAATGGAACAGTGATGCACCCTTAACAAGTCCTGATAGACGGATTTTTACGAAATCGCCAAAAAATAAATTTGTAAACAATTGTAACAGGGAGGAATCCATGGCCGGATATGACCCGGAGAAAGACAAGGTCCTTAAACAATGGCATTGTGAGGAAACAGGATTGATGGTTTCCATAAACAAGTATGGCGAAGGTGAACCCAAGCTTCAGATAGGCCCCCGTATACTCAAAAAAAAAGATGGTACGGACAGGGCTCCGGTAAAAGCCGGACGATTAAGTATTGAAGATATATTGTGGCTGTATGA
>SLIE01000424.1 GCA_007135795.1 Desulfobacterales bacterium | reverse complement strand
AGATTTGTCTACCAGCTCGGTATCGGCATGGTCTTTTAAATATAGATATGTTGCATAAGGAAAAAGCCGTCTGTGATATGCAGACGGCTTTTCTAACTCTTTGCGGGTAACGTCTGCACGCCTTTAAAAAGTATCCTGAAAAAGACCACCCGGAAATCCAGGTGATCTTTGTTCTCCATCAGCCCGGTCGTTTGCCCATAACCAGGGAAACGACAAACAGGATAAGAAAGAGAACAAACAGTATCCAGGCGATGTTTGTTGCAGCGCCCGCAACCCCGGTAAATCCGAAGATCCCGGCAACAATTGCGATAACCAAGAATGTTACAGCCCAACCTAGCATAGGATACCTCCTTTGTGATGACATTTTGTTACAACATGTTTGAGTCTGCGGTTCATTCGTGTGAGGAATGAAGTAATCAAACCCATCCTGAAGATAGCCGATTGCCATTTTCCAGACAGCCCGGAAACCACTTATGTCCAGGAGAAAATAAACCGGTTACAAACCCGCGATTTCCAGAATGATAAAAAGCACGATGATTATGATACCTGCACCGAGTATTACCTGCCATTGGCCTTTTCCTATTGCCTCCGGAATCGTTATTTCACCAAAATCGCCAGTTTTCAGAATGTTCCGTGACAGCCAGGGATACATTCGGGCGTACAATCCCACACCGATCAGGATGCCGATCAGTCCGCCGAAAAGTGCGTCCATAGACCCTTGACCTACGGCACCGGCCGCAGTGCCCGGGCAATAACCGAGGATTCCGAATCCAATGCCGAAAATCAGACCGCCGATGACATTGGTGCCGATGGCGCCGGGTTTTTTGTGCAGCTTTACAAGTCCTTTGGATCGCATGTAATATATGCCTATCATGCCGGTCAGAATCGCCGTCAGGATGACCTTTGCAACAGTCCAGTCATACAGCAGCAATTGTCCCATGATGATATCATAGCGGGTCACGCCACCGCGCTGGAGCAGAAACCCAAAGCAAAACCCGATGATTAATCCGATTGCAAGTTGTATGACGTTGTTTTTATGGAGGTTATCCAGCATCTTCGCTCCCGGTTCATTATGAATGCCGACGAAAGGAGGATCGCGCGGGCTTTGCGCTTGAACTTTTTACATATCCGTCTGGCCGGGATCCTTTATACGACGCCATCAAAATTTGGTATCAACATCAGTAAATGATGAATGCAATGATAATTCCGCCGATAAAAAAACAAATCAGTGAAATCCAGGAACTGACCACCAGTTGCAGCGTTCCACTGATTCCATGGCCGCTTGTGCATCCACTGGCCCATCTGGCACCGATCCCCATGATAATGCCCCCGGCAAGCGCGGTAAACAATCGAGGTGCCCAGGTATACCCGAAACTTGCTTCCCACAAGGGCGGGACCCATTCAAACCGGAAATCTCCGGAAACCTGAGCGGAGACAAAAGCCCCGATAATCAAGCCCACCACGAGCATCCATTCCCAGTCGATTCGCGGTACATACTGCCGGTAATATTCCATCTCTTTAACAGCGGGACCCCGAATTTTTGTCTCGATCATTCCGCTGGTTTTTGCGTATGCCGATGACACGCCTATCGGCTTGTCGGATAACAGAAACGCAAGCCAGCTGAGTACCCCGATAAAAAACCCGACCACATAGGGAGACCATCGTCTCATTGCCCACACACTCATATTTGCTGCCGGCTCTCCATTGGTGGCCGCTTCAGGTGTTTGTGCAAAAATGCCGATAGCCCATGGGCCTGCCATGAGAAAAAAAATGACAAGACTCCAGAACAAGTAAGACAACTTTTGTCTGCCAATCGGTATCCGCATATATCTCTCCGAATCATTCGACAATCGGACACCCGGCGGCCTTGCAAGCGGCCATGGAACCCAGGTTGTCTTCCACGGTTTCAAAATTATGCTGCTTTAGAATGGATGCGGCGATTACAGCCCGCTTGCCACTGCCACAGAAGGTGGTGACCGGTTTATCCCGGGGAATTTTCCCGATCTGGCCGGGAAGCTCGCCTAAAAAGATATGCATGGAGTTCGGCAGTTTCCCGGTTTGTTCGATCTCTTCGGTTTCGCGTACATCCAGCAATGTAAAATCAAAATTGGTGTTGTAGCGCTGGAGAAGCTCGTTTACATGGATTGCGGCAATCCGGTCGTAATGTTTCCCCGCAACCTCCCAGGTATGCATGCCGCCCGAGAGGTATCCGGCAATATCATCAAAACCCAGACGGATCAGGTGGCGTATCGCCAAATCGAGATCACCGGGGGTGTCGAGCACAAGCCCGATCTTCCGGTCATAGGGGAGAAAATAACCGACATAAGCCGGCACCATCTCCAGTGGAATGGCAAGGCTTCCTGGAATAAAAGCGCCGGCAACCGCCTCCGGGCTTCTCAAATCGATCACCATCATGCCATTGTCGATTTCCTTTTCAAACTGTCCGGCTGAAAGCGGAACCGGATTCGGCAGTACCTGCATGGATGGTGCCCCCTGCTGGTTGTATTCCTCCATCTTTTTAAAGTAAGGCGGCTGTTTGGGATTTTCCCGTATCTTGTACTCGATGAACTTTTCCCGGGGGTGTATTTTCAAATCCGGATTGTTCTCCCTCTCATAGCCAAGTGTAGAAAATTCACGCTCCGCCATGCCGGAGCCGCAGACTGAACCGGCGCCGTGTGCGGGATAGAGAATGACCTGATCACCTAAGGGGAGAATTTTTTCGAAGATGCTGTCGTATTGCAACCCGGCAACTTCCTGGTGACGATCCGGGAAAAAATCGGTGCGGCCGACAGATCCGATGAAAAGCAGATCCCCGGAAAATACGGCGATCGGTTGGGGGCCAAAACTTTTATCGCGCAGGACCAGGCTGATGCTTTCAAAGGTGTGCCCCGGCGTTTCAAGGACGGTTAAACCGATATTGCCCAGATCAAATGTGTCACCCTCGGAAACAGGGTTGCCATAGGAAAAATCAAGGGCGCTGCCATGGTATATTTTTGCCCCGGTGCGGCGGGCGAGATCCTGGGATCCGATAACGTAATCTTCATTTCGGTGGGTCTCGAAAATATGGGTGATTTGCGCTTCATATTGGCGGGCAATATCGAGATAGACCTGAAAATCACGACGGGGGTCTATCACTGCTGCCTGCCCCTGGTGTCCCAGTATGTAGGATAAATGGGAGAGTCCTTCGGATTTGATTTTTTCCATAAACATTTGACTCATGGCAATATCCCCTTAATATTGCACCCTGTTGCTGACAGAATCAATAGTTTCATTATTT
>SLIE01000282.1 GCA_007135795.1 Desulfobacterales bacterium | reverse complement strand
AAGAGGTTGATCAGGCGGTCGATAACCTTACATCCATGATAGAACCATTCATGCTGGTATTTCTGGGGATCGTCATCGGCGGACTTGTCATTAGCATGTACCTGCCGATATTCCAGTTGGCCGGTGCAATATAGCTGTCATATATGGCGATGCGAACAAGCAGACAGGAGCATGACCTTTACCGGAAAATCAAATGGCTGATTTTTTTTCGGAGCTTGTTTGCCGCTTTGCTGCTGGGGTCGGTCGGTCTCGCAATGACGGGGCCCCAGAGCAGTCTTTTCCTGGCGGGTGAGTCCCTTTTTTATTTGTTTATACTGGCAGTGGGGTTGCTGGTTTTCTCCCTGGTTTATTCATTTGTCCTTGTAAAAACAAAACGTTTTGCAACATTCGCTTACGTCCAGGTTGCGATTGATACCGGTTTTGTCACCCTCTTTATATTCGTTACCGGTTCGTTCAGCAGCATATTCACTTTCCTTTACCTGGTGGTGATCATATACGCAACCATGGTGATATACCGTCGGGGGGGGATGATTGTGGCGTCAATATGCGTCCTGCAATACGGCATCATGATCAATCTGGAATATTACCATCTCATAAAACCGATCGGCGTGGCTGCCGGTGAGATGATCTCGAGCTACAGCGGGGCGTATGTCCTTTTCCAATTGATGATCACCATTGCTGCGTGTTATAGTGTGGCTTTTTTAAGCGGTTTTCTTTCAGAGCAGGAAAAGCTTGCCAAGCAAGAACTGTGGGCCATGGAGAATCAGATGAAACGCGTTGAGCGACTCGCGGCGGTCGGTGAGATGGCTGCAGGTCTGACTCATGAGATTAAAAACCCACTGGCTTCCCTGACTGGTTCAATTCAAATGCTCAGGGAAAGCATCGCCTATGACCGGGGCCATGATAAATTGATGCAGATTGTTTTGCGGGAAGCGGATCGTTTAAGCTCTCTTGTTACATCTTTTCTCATGTTTTCCCGGCCACAGGCGGGAAAACTTCAGACAGTGAAAATCGAACATGCAATAGATCAAGTCGTATCGCTTTTCAGGAAGGATCCGGTCTTTCAAAACAGGGTCGATATCCGGATTTCATGTGATGCCACGCATTATATGCAAATCGATCCGGAGCATTTAAGTCAGATAATCTGGAACTTGTTGAAAAATGCTGCGGAAGCCATCAGCGGAAGGGGGATAATTGACATATCCATCGTTTCGGAGCGGAAGGGGTATGTCAGGATAACCGTTGAAGATAACGGTGCCGGCATTTCAGCTGAAAATATCGAGTCCATATTCGATCCGTTTTTTTCCACGAAAGCCAGGGGGACGGGGCTGGGGCTGTCAATCGTCCAGCAGATCGCAGGGCTTTATGGTATTCTGATAGACATTCAATCCGCGCCCGGTCAGGGCACTTGCGTAATATTGAAATTCAAGCGCGCGCCGCTTCCCAGAAATCCTTATTCGGTTGTGCCGATAAAGGTCTGAGTGGTGTTCGCAGCCAGCGACCAAATATTAAGGTTCCGTCATTTCTTGAAAGCTTGACATTGATCGGTAGATACGATAGCAAAAGCGTGCAGTAGTCGGTTTGCAAATCGGGAAGCGGTTGTTGTCACAACCGCAACCGGGAGTAATGCCCAAAATGGAATTGCAAGCGCTCGATATGCCGAACAGGAGCATAAGGATATATGGAAGAGTCAAAGGATGTTATTGCAAGACGCCGCGAAAAAGTCGAAGGCTTGAAGGAAGCGGGTATTGACCTTTTTCCCAATGATTTTAACGTGACCCACACGGTTAAAGACATTCTGGATGCTGTTTCAATGATTGCCCCGGATGGGGATGATCCTGAAGACAAGGATGCTATAGCGGCAAAGGACGCCAAAATCGGTGCGTTCACGTTGGCGGGTCGTATCATGGCAATAAATCGCTTTGGCCGGTCGGCGTTTATCCGGTTTAGAGACCGCACCGGGCAAATGCAGGCGTTTGTTCAGCAGAATCAAGTCGGTGAATCCGCTTACGCGTTGTTTAAAAAACAGGATATTGGTGATTTCATCGGGATCGAAGGGACCTTGTTTACCACGAAAACCGGCGAGAAAACGGTACTTGTGGAAAAATTCCTGTTGTTGGCAAAGTCCTATCGTCCTTTGCCGGAAAAGTTTCATGGGTTGAAAGATCCGGAAAAGCGATATCGCCAACGCTATCTCGATCTTCTCATGAATGCCGATACCCGGGAAGTTTTTGTCAAAAGAACCCGCTTGATGACATCGATGCGGGAGTTTCTGACCAGCAGAGATTTCATGGAAGTCGAAACGCCGATGATGCAGGTGATACCGGGAGGGGCGGATGCAAGGCCTTTCAAGACCCATCACAATGCATTGGGGATCGATCTTTACCTGCGCATTGCCCCGGAACTATATTTGAAGCGCCTGGTGGTGGGTGGTTTTGAGCGGGTGTTTGAAATTAATCGTAATTTCCGCAATGAAGGGATATCGATCCGGCACAATCCGGAATTCACCATGCTCGAATTCTACCAAGCCTATGCCACGTATGAAGCATTGATGGATCTTACGGAAGAGATGTTTGCCCGGATTGCGATGGATGTCTGCGGGAGCACCCTGATTCATTACCAGGGGAATGATATTGAATTCAGCGGTAAATGGCGCCGGATGACCTTGCAGGAGTCGATTGTCACCATTGGCGGGGTGGATCGGAACATATTGCATGATGCGCAGCGGTTGAAAGATCTTGCCGCGAACAATGGAATTAAAGTCACCGAGCAGGATGGTGGTCCGGTTCGCCAGGGGAAATTACTTACGAAAATATTCGACCACTTGGTTGAGCCGCACCTGATACAGCCGACATTTATTACGCAATACCCCATCGAAGTCTCGCCATTGTCTCGAAGAAACCGTGAAAACCCGGAGATCGCGGATCGGTTCGAACTTTTCATCGCTGGTCGTGAAATTGCCAATGGCTTTTCAGAGTTGAATGATCCGGTCGATCAAAGGCAGCGCTTTTTACAGCAGATGGAAAACAAGGACATGGAGGAAGGCGCTGTTTACACGGTGGACGAAGATTATATAGAAGCACTTGAATACGGGATGCCCCCCGCTGCTGGTGAAGGCGTGGGGATTGACAGATTGGCCATGTTGTTGACGGATTCTCCCTCCATACGGGATGTGATCCTGTTTCCGCACTTGAAGCCCTCGGAAAGAAAATAATCTTTTCATCGAAAGTCCCAACTGCAAAATTATGATTGTTAAAGGTTGAAAATGCCTTTTGAATATTT
>SLIE01000411.1 GCA_007135795.1 Desulfobacterales bacterium | reverse complement strand
TGGCCGTAGTAGCAGGCCGATTTGCCCCAGGTGTACGGAATTGTCTGCGTCGGTATAAATGACCGCTTCAGCGCCATCGGCGATTGCCTGGTTGCAACCCAGAATAATTGCTCCTGCCTTTCGCGAGGCATCGACTGAAGTGAGACGCCGCAGCGGCCCCGCGCTGGCGGGGAGATGGTCGGCCAGAAACATAACCCGGATTTTATGGTTTTTACCATACCCGGCCGCAATTTCCCGGGCCAATTCACCGCTGGCATAAGGACAACCATCGTCAACAGGGTATAGGGTCCAGTCCGCACCAGTATCCCTGCATAACCATTCCAATTGACGAATTTTGACGCGGAGCGAGTCTTCACCATGCGGGTTGACGGGGCTTTTCGGTTGCAGTCGATTTTGTTCCCCCCACATGGCAAATACGACGCCGATTTTTAGCGGTCGGTCATTTCGCAATAGAAAGGAGCGCGAACTCACCAATTTGGCCGCTATCTTAAATTCCAGGGGAGAAGTTGCCTGGCGTGACATCGCCATCACTTCGTCAAGTTTGATATTTCTATCATCAAGCAACGCATCGGCCAGGTTCAGCACACTCGTCTGGTGATCTGGTTCTGTCAAATCAAAAGATTCTTTGGCGCTGCCCATTAAAGATTCAAGACGGTTTATGGTTCCTCCATTCTTTTTGTCATAAGCGTTCATCGACAAAAATACCAAGTTGGTGCGGTTCGTCCAAACTATCTTCCCGCATTCTTTCGACAAAAAGTTCAAATCGAGCGCATATTTTTTGTTTTTCTAATGATCCTGAAACTCCTAAAAGATCTTTGACGAACGCGTAAAAACTCGCGATCAGACGGCTTTGTAAAAAGTTCCAAATCAAGGCTTGCGCAATCCCGAAGAATGCAGCGTCCTCAGTTGTCCGTGGATATCTACAAGGCGTAAACCGCAAACTCTGGGGGATTGCGCGTAACGCAGATATTGGACTTTTTACGACGCCATCATATTGGAAGACTATATAATATTCAGACGTGAGCTACAAGCTTTTCATTTATACCTGCAACCGGACACGCTTCTGGCAAATCTATATCTGCGCTGCACAATGTTGGCACCTGTTTTTCCGTTTGCATCCGGAACGTTGTTGGTGATACCATACACCGCGTGCAAGACGCTGCCGGCCTTTACCGGCCATTTTAACAAACGCAAACGGAAAAATTTTCCCCATGCCCAAAATCCAATACTGGCCTGACGAGTACATCAACAAACGAATGTCCGCAAAACAGGCCATATCCCTGATCAAATCCGGCCAGCGGGTCTTCATCGGGTCTTCCTGCGGCGAACCCCAGCATCTTGTGAAATCCCTGGTTGAATCTGCCGAAACCTTCAGTGATCTTGAAATTGTTCGCCTGATGAGCCTTGACAAATCGCCCATCACCATGCTTGCCAATGAAAAGCGCATCGAACAGTTCAGCATCCGCAATATCTACCAGGGGTCCGCCGACGCCGAACACCTGGCCTCCAACAAGCCTTTCATAACACCGATCAACATCTCCGCAGTCCCGGACCTGTTTACCCGGCGACACCTCCCCCTGAATGTCGCTTTGATTCAAACCTCACCACCGGACGACTTCGGGTGGCTGAGCATGGGGATTTCCGTGGACATCGGCATGGCGGCTGCGCAATCGGCGGACCTGGTCATCGTTCAGGTCAATACAAACATGCCCCGGGTACTGGGCCATAGCTTCATCCACGTCAATGACGTGGATGCCGTGGTCGAGATGGATGAGCCCCTGCTTACCATAGAACAGCTGCCGGAATTTGCAACCGCCCATAAAATCGCCCGGCAGATGGCCTCGCTCATCGAGGATGGCTCCACCATCCAGCTTGGCATCGATGCCACCCCCAAGGCGATCCTGCTGGCCCTGGCCGACAAAAACGACCTGGGGATCCACACCCAGTATTTAATCGACGGCATCATGGACCTGATCTCCATGGGAAGCATTACCAACCGGTACAAGGGGTGCAACGAAGGCAAAACCGTGGCATCCAACGCCGTCGGTTCGAGAAATCTTTACGAATTCATCCACGATAACCCGTCAATCGAGTTCTACCCGTCCGATTACGTGAACAACCCGGCCGTGATTGCACAAAACAAAAAAATGGTCAGCATCAACATGGTAACGAAGATGGATCTCTCGGGTCAGGCTGAAGTGGATGCGCTTCCGCACGACAACTTCGCCGGCCTCTCCAGCATGGCTGACTTCATTCGCGGCGCCACAATTTCTGCTGACGGCAAGTCGATTCTCCTGATTCCCGCCGCCTCCATCGATGCAACAATCAGTCGAATCGTCCCGGAGTTATCCGGGGGGGTGGTGGTACCGCGAAATGACGTCTCCTACGTGATCAGCGAATACGGTGCGGTCAATCTCTTCGGAAAAAACCTCCAGGAGCGGGCCACCGCCATGATCAGCCTGGCACATCCCGATTTTCGGGCGGAATTGTTTGAAACGGCCAAGGAAAAGGGTTACATCCTCCCCGGAAAAAAACTTCGCCATGCCCTCAGCAGCGTCTACCCGGCAGGCCTCGAGGAAAAACGCAAAACCGGCGAACAAATCATTACTTATCGTCCTGCCAAGGCGGTGGATACCCGGCGGATCCAGGAGCACTTTTACAATTTGGACAAGGAAGACGTGATTTCCCGCTTTTTTTATGAAAGAACCCGCTTTATGCATAGTGATATGGAAAAGATGCTCGAAACGGACTATGTCAGGAATCTCACCCTTTTGGCAGTCACAGGCAAGTTCGGTTTCGGATCGGTTATCGGCATCGGTGCATACTACCTGGAAAATGATAACAACATGGCGGAGGTGGCTTTCTCGGTGAGCCGGGAATGGCAGGGCAAAAGGATTGCCAGCGTGTTGCTCCACAAGCTTGCGGAAGCAGCCCGGGAAAAAGGAATCAACGGCCTTGTGGCGTATACGGCCACATCCAATGATGGGATGATCCGCCTCTTTTACCAGCTGCCCTACAAAATTCGTAAAAAACGCGAAAACGGAACCTTTGCATTGAGCTGCCGATTCGATGAAGCACCTGATCCGGCGGAAGCATCCTGATTCAGACCATGCAAACTCTGATCCACAATAATATTGCCTTTATACGGTACGGAATATCAGAACAATGATAAAAATGACGGACTCAATCGATTCGTTCATTTCAAAAATTCTTTCGTTAGCGGAGCAGACTCAAATCGAAGATCCGTTTCCGTTTTATAGTTGAAGGCAGAGCGCTTCGCGACACACACC
>SLIE01000417.1 GCA_007135795.1 Desulfobacterales bacterium | reverse complement strand
TGGTATTCCAGACGGAAAACGTTCGGTTTTCACGTGACATACGGGCCATCTGCCGCAGGTAATCGAGTTTGTTTTCCAGGGTTGGAAACTCGGCATGAAAATCAATGTCATGGGTATTGTTGTAATCGGCAATAATGGTGTTGAGTTTGATGATAAAAACCTGGATTTCATTAACGAATTCAAGGAGGCCTTCCGGAATGACAATAACGCCATAATTTTTGCCGGCGGCAGCCCTTCGGACAATGCCATCGCATATCAGGCGGGAAACCTGTCTGAGCGTCATGCCGTATGCCGTATAATCGACGGCGCCTTCCCGGTTCGCTTTTTCGATACGTTCCTGGTCAATGAAATCGGCGAGTTCCTCCCCGATAAGCGAGATGTTGGGGTGAACCTGCAGCCCCACTTCAAGGGCAAGGTGTGATGCGACCCGACCCATGACCTTGCACACATGCCAGTACTTAACATCTGAGCTGCAATCCGAACACAGGTTGTTGATATTGTGGGAAAAGGCTCGGGCTGCGGTGTGAAAACCAAAAGACACGGCGCATATGGAACGGCCATGGACATCTCTTACCTGGATATCGCCATCGATGGTTTTTGGCACACCGATGACCTGGATCCCGTCTTTGTAGAGATGCTGGGCAAGAAACGCGGCATTGGTATTAGAGTCGTCGCCACCGACGATGACGAGGGCTTCCAGTTCAAGTTCCAGGCAAGTGTTTCTGGCCTTTTTCATCTTTTCGTCTGTATCGATCTTTGTCCGGCCGGTCTTAATCATGCCGAACCCTCCCAGGTTTCGGTATGAATTGACAATCTCGCGCGTAATGTCAATGTAATCGTTTTCCAGGATACCGTCGGGACCCATGAGAAAGCCGTATAGACGGTTATTTTCATTCGCACTTTTCAAGGCATCATAAAGTCCCGCAATAACGTTGTGTCCCCCGGGTGCCGGCCCCCCGGAGAAAACAATCCCCACGTTTCTTTGCTTTTCGTAGTTGAAAGAGATTTGCTGGTCGGCCGCTTCCACCCCGACGACCCGCTGGACCCGATTATTGATGATATCCGGCAGTTGTTTTTTTGCTTCCGGATGTACATGGAATTCGTACATATCCATTTGTTCGAGTTGGTGGTAAGGTTTTGTGAATACATCACAAATGGGCGGCATGAAGGAAAGTCGTTCATCCAGTGCCCCGCTGGTATTACGGGTGGCCTTTTCAACTGCTTCATGTTCGAGAAATTCAATCATTGTATTTCTTTTATTAACGCCGTTATCATCTGTCATGACGCCTCCTGCAATGCATTGTAAGCTATTTGACTATCAAGTGCCGAATGAAAATGACTTTTTGCCATTTTAATTTTTACCCTTGGGCCAGATTGAAATTTATCTTAAAAATATGTTCTGCTTTCTGCGAATAACTCAGGTCTCCCGAACCTTGACTAAATGGTCCCGGTCACAAATACGGTGACACATGGAGCGGTTGTGGCGCCCGGCCCGCAAGGCGCGAGAAGCGCGAATACTGGACGTATTTGAGCGGGACAACGAAATCAGGGATGCATCGACCATCGAATGCCATTGTATTTGTGTCCGGCGTCACTCAGATCCTAAAACTTTTGGATGCTATCTGCCTTAAAATATAAGCATACCTGAATAATTCGTCCCATTGAACTAATATTATGAATAGGAGAAGACATGTCAACCAAAAGGGACATGGGGTGATGCCTGTTTTATCCGGTATCTGCTGTACTTTGATGCAGATACCTATTATTACGGCAAATTATATATCGGAAGAAACAAAGGTGCGATACTTTTTTGTTCTTTGATCAAATGTGCATATTTGTTATGAAATAGATCGGTTTCGTATAATGGATTTGCATATCTTAAAAAATATAAGTATTTTGTTTTCAAAACATTTATGTACGGTCAACCGAATGAAACCGTTGATTTAAACGATCTGAAAAGGAGAAATACAATGAAAAAGTGGCGCTGCACGGTCTGTAACTATATCCATGCCGGCGAAAGTCCTCCGGAAATCTGCCCGGTTTGTGGTGCTGACAAGAGTAAATTCGTTGAAATAAGTTTGGAAGAAGCAATGCAGTATGAAAAGATAAAGCAGGCAAAACCCAATGCGACGCACACTGTTGATGCAAAACCGCAGCCTGGAAGGTTTGAACAGACGACTGGTTCCAGCGACACGGCATCTACGTCGCAACCGAAAAACCCCTCGGGGCTAAAGGATTTTATCGAGCGGCAGTTGATCGTTCACCATGCGCATCCGGTAACGGTCCATGTGCCAAATGGTGTTTTGCCCATTGTTGTATTATTTATGTTTATCGCTGCAATTTTCGGATCCACATCCCTGGGGTGGGCGGCATTTTATTTTACCCTGGTAGTCGTTATTTCCATGCCCGTGGTCATGTACACCGGTTACAATGAATGGGTACGAAAATACAAAGGGGCCCGGACCTCCATGTTTATGATAAAAATTGCAGCTGCATTTGTCGTTGCGATTACGTCACTTCTGGTTGTGTTATGGTTTTTTATCAATCCTGATGTGATTTTTGCCGGTGCGGCCCGGCGGGGCAGCTTCCTGATTTTGAATCTGATAATGCTTGTTGCTGCCGGTATTGCAGGATATATCGGCGGAAAACTCGTTTTCAAGGATTAACCGCATTGACATCCGCAGGCACAATTGGTTCCGCAAGAGGTGGTGCTTGCCATGGCACGCACCACCTCACGCGGTGTGGCTGCTTCTACACCGCATATCTTGAGATTCATATAAAAGCGGTTTGATCTGCTTTTCAGGCTTTCAGGACATATAAGCAGGTGACCAAAGAATTCAGCAGCTTCTTTTCGATTCATCTGGATCGTCACCAAGTCGCCGGCTTTTTTTCCTGCCAGGCTTCGTTCAAGAGGTGTTAATCCTTCTTTGCCGAGACCGAATATGAATTCAAGACCATCATCATCTAGAAGTTCTCTACTGGTCGGCCGATTTCCGGCAGACATCGCCACGATGACCCTTTTTAATGGGCTGATTGTCTGTTTTTCAACGTTCATGAAAAATCCTTTGAATAATAAAAAAAATATAGAGGTGATGCGCTGAAATGAGACTTTGTTATTATCATAATATTGTATCATCGAACAAACCGTTTTCTCTCCGTCAAAAAAAACAGGTGTGAATTTGCTGGCGTGAGACATGTTCTAAGAGGGATTTCAAGTTAATTAGGACTATTCAGTGTGCCATTCGAAAAAATGTATCAGATCTGTTTCATGTTGAAGTTTCAAGAGTGTTTTTTT